>CANQZF010000067.1 GCA_947628265.1 uncultured Oscillospiraceae bacterium | reverse complement strand
CGGGGAAGGTGGCGCGTTAGCGACGGATGAGGTGAGAAGGTGCGTTCATCTGAGCACTCAAAATCCTTCAGCTTCTCACCTCACCCCTACCCCTCCCCGCCCTGCGGGGAGGGCAAAAAGGAGCGGCTTCGCCGCAATTAAATCATTCGCCGCAAATTTTTGCGGCGAACACCTTTTTGGGGATGGTGCGTTTTTTACCGCAATATCAACCAACCCGGGACGGGCCGCCCAGTGTGCGGCCCCTACGCCAAGTTTTTGCGTTTACATCAACCGTTTCCGATTATTGCACCGCCCGAATTATACGCCGTACGGGCCGCCGCCCACGGCGGCCCATTCCCCGTTGACGTACAATTTAACGACAAACGGGCGGGTTTTAACCCGCCCGGTTTTTAGTGAAGAGTGAAGAGTGAAGAGTGAAAAAGTGGCGCTCCGCGCCAAACTGCGGCGTTTTTTATCTTCTTCTCCCCGCGAACGCGGCGGCTGTCGCGAACGCCGCCGACTCCGCGAGGAGCGCCAGGGCGGCCGGGAGGGACCCGGCGTAGGCGCGCAGGGCTACGGCCGCCGGGGAGAGGAGGGTCAGGGCCTCGATGTTTTTTGGCAGCGCGGAGAGGTCCATGAAGCACCCGCCCAGGAGGCACAGCAGCAGCGCCAGCACCGGGGCCAGGGCGTCCAGCCGCCCCTCCCCGGAGCCGAGGCGCGTGAGCAATATGGCCAGGGACGTGAAGCACAGAGACGAGGCCGCCACCGCCGGGAGGCCCCGGAGCGCCCCTTGCAGGTCCGGCGCCAGGACCAGCAGCTCCGTCGCCGCCCCCAACAGCGTCAGCGCCAAAAGCTCCGTGAGCTCATAGAGCGCCCGCCCGTTTTGGACGGAGGCCATGCGCCGCCGGACGGCACCGGCGTCTCTCCCCGCCAGCGCCGAGGCCGCCGTCAGGAGGGTGAAGAGGCACACAAGACAGGCAAAGCCCATGGGGCTGGGGGCGAAGGGGTCGGCCTTTCCCCTGCCGGAGGCGTATCGGATGGTATAGAGCGGCGGGAGCGCGTCGGCGTAGCCGTCGATGAGCGCGTAGAGCTCCGCCGTCTCCTCCCCGGTCAGGGGCCGGCCCAACAGACGCTGGGCGTCGGGGACCGCCTGGGAAAAGCGAAGCTGGGCCACGGCGACGCCGGCCACGATCTCCCGGGCGCCCTGGGCCGTCACCGCCGAGGGGGCCGCCTCATAGCGCAGGGGGATCTGCCCGCCCTCCGCAAGGGCGTCGGCATAGCCGGAGCCGATGATCAAAAGCCCCTCCCGCTGCCCGGTGAGGAGCGCCAGCCGCCCCTCCTCCGGCGAGAGCTCCGCAAGCTCCACGCCATCGGCCTCTCCCAGGGCCTCGATGAGCTCCCGGGAGAGGTCGCTTTTGTCCTCGTCCAGCACGGCGAGGCGCAGGGTCTCCGCCCCGCCGCCCAGGAGCCCCTGGGACACAAGGCCGCAGACGAGGGCGGCGGCCAGCGTGGCCGCCAGCGCCCCGAGGCCCCCGGACAGGGCCCGCAGACGGGTCAGCGTCAGCGTGAAAAGCCTCCCCCAAAAGCCCCGGGAGGCCGTTCCCGAGGGCTCAACCTCGGGGGAAACGCCCCTCTTCTCCCAGGCGCGGCGGGGGAACCGCCGGATGGCGTGTGCCCCGGCAAGGCCCAGGACCCCCATGGCCGCCAGGGGCCAGAGGTACCGGGTCAGGGCCAGGCCCCCCAGCCCGGCGTTCCGGCACTCCAGCGCCAGGGACGCGTACCAGGGAAGGGCCAGGTATCTCGCGGGCCTCAAAACCGCCGGCAGCGCCGACTGGGGCCACAGCGTCCCGCCCAAAGCTATGGACAGGAGGATGAGGATATTCCCCCACCGCTGGGCGTCCTGCCCGGAGCCCGTGAGGGCGGCGATGAGGGACATGAGCCCGAAGCCGCCGAAGAGCAGCAGGGCGTAGAGAACGAGGGTGAAAACGACACCCGCGCCCCCCAAAAGGGCGCAGACCGCCGCTGCAGGGAGGGACAATAAGAGCGCCGTCAAAAGCTTGGAGGCGGTAAAGCCCCCGGTCCCCAGCCCCAGCGCCCGGAGCCGGGGGATGACCCCCAGCCTTCGCTCCTCCGGCCCCGTCTTGGCGGAGCCCATGGCGAAAAAGAGGGCCAGGACCCCCAGCACACAGGCCGAGAGTCTGCGCGTCAACGCCCCGGCCAGGTCCGGCGCGGCGGTCTCGGCGGCGAAGACCCCCTGACGCCCCAGGGCGTCCAGGGCCAGCCTGTCCCCGGCGCTCCGGCGCATGGCCCGGACGGCCTCGTCCGTCAGCTCCCCATAGGCCAGGTGGTAGGTCCCCAGGGCGGCGGCGTGATTTGCCCGGATGATGCCCATGACGGAGGTGAACACCGCCCGGAAGACGGCGCTGTCCAGGGGCCGCTCCGCGCTCAAGGTCACGTCCACGGGGCAGTCGGCCATATTGTAGAGGTCGTAGAAAAAGTCCTTTGGGATGACGGCCACCGCCGCCGCTCCCTCCCGAAGGGCCTCCTCGTCGGATACGCCCTCCTCCAGGACCCGGACCTCGGAGAACAGCGGGATCTCCCGAAGCTGCATAATGAGGGTCCGGGACATGACGGTTTCGTCCTCGTCCCGGACGGCGATGGGAAAGCTCTCCATAAATTGGGCGGCGCTCAGATCGTCCATTCCCAGGCTGAGGGCCGGGAGGAGCAAAAGGGGCAGCAGCAGCGCCAAAAGCCCCGCTTTTGACAAAAAGAGCTTTAGGTCCTTATAGAGCGCGGCGAAAAAGGCCCTCATACCGGGACCTCCCCGGTGATGACCCCGCCCTCCAGGGTGAGGACGCGGTCCGAGACGCGCTGGGCCTCGCCGGCCCGGTGGCTGATGAGGACGATGCCCGTGCCCATGTCCCGCAGATGCCGGAGCATCTCCAAAATAAGCTCCGCCGAGGCCTCGTCCGCGCCCACTGTGGGCTCGTCCAACAGCAGGAGGGCCGGCGTGGTCATGAGGGCGGAGGCCAGATGGAGCCGCCGCTTCATGCCGCCGGAGTAGGTCAGCACCTTGTCCCGCCCCCGGCCCGCAAGGTCCAGCCGCTCCAAAAGCCACCGGGACCTGGCGGCCACGGCCCTGGGCGGGAGCCCGGAGGCGAGGCCCCAGAATTTCAGATTTTCATTGCCGGTCAGGGACTCATAGAGGCTCAGCTCCTGGGGGACCCAGGCGGTGGAGCGTTTTGCCGCCTCGGAGCGGACGCACGCCCCCCTGTCGGGCCGAATCTCCCCGGCCATCACGGCAAGGAGGGTGCTCTTCCCCGCGCCGTTGGGCCCCCGGAGGGCCAAAATTTCCCCGGCGTTCACCGAAAGGCTCACGGGCCCCAGCACCCGGGCGCGCCCGTAGCTCTTTTCCACGTCGGTGAGGCGGCACAGGACGTCAGAGGTCATAGCCGCCGTCCCCATCGAGCCCGCCCAGGATCCCCTCCAGGTCCAGGCCCAGGTCCCGCCCGATGGCGTAGCCCAGGTCGTAGAAAAGCGCCTCCAGCTCCTCCGGGGAGTAGTCGGAGATGTCCTCGGTGGGGGCGTCGGGCATGGCGGCGGAGCTCTTCTCCGTGGCGTTTACGGTGACAGTGAGGCCCTGCGTCGAGAAAATGTGATCAAAGCTGCCGTCCTCCGCCTTTTTCACCTCAAGGCCGAAGGTCACGGGCTCATCGGGCCCGTTCACCGTCACCTGATAGCTCCCGCAGGGGAACCCCAGGGGCGAGCGGTTTTCCGGCTCACAGCGAAAGCGCAGGTCCATGACGCCCTCCCCGGTGTCCAGCTCCACGCGCCCGGTGCGCTCCTTGCCCTCCCGGGAAATCTCGCCGGAGAGAAATTCGCTTGTCTCGCCCCGCTCGTCCACGGCAAAAAACGCAAAGCGCTGCCCTGCGGCGTCCTCCTCGTCCCCGGAGGTCTCATAGCCCACGCTCACGCCGTTGGCGGCGATCAAGATCCGGCGGACGGTCTTGCCCTCCATGCCCAGGGTCCACTGAAAACCCGCGTCCTCCACGGCCTTCCCGGCCTCCCGGGCCGCGTCCCGGAGCTCTTCGGCGGCCCGGGCCAGCAGCTCCTTCCCGCTCTGCCCGGACGCGTCCGCCCGGGCGTCCAAAAGCCCCGCCAGGTACGCGTCCTCCTCCAGGGCGCCGGCCAGGCTCTCCAGCAAATTCTGAATGTCCCCGGCGGTGGGGGCGAAGGTGTAGAGGGTGCCCGTGAACGCCCCCTCCAGGGCGGTATAGGGGACGGTCTTCTTTTTCTCCACCGTGAGGTTTTCGTCGTTCACTGTGGAGAAGACGATGTCCAGATACTTCTGTACGCACCGGGTGAGCTCCCCGGCGTCCAGGCCGGAGGGCCAGTTGTCGGGGAGGTCCACCTGGTCCGAGATGTCCATGGTGTACAGCACGTCCCTGGCCTGGGGCAGATAGAAGCCGAGAACGCCGTTCTCAAAGTACCCGGCGGCGGTGAGGATCTGGCTCCCCATGAAGCCGGCGTCGGCGTTGAGGACCACGCGGCCCCTCTCGGTCTTGATCTTCAGCGTCACCGAGGCGCCGTCCAACAGTGCCCCTATCGTGGGGTCGTCCATATGGGCGGTGACGGTGAGGTCGGTGTTCAGCATCCCCAGGACCCCGTTGACGCCGGAGGCGGCGGCGTTCAGCATCGGGTCCACCAGAAGCTGCTGCTGGTAGTAGACGAAGTCCTCCGCGTCGGAGCGGGAAAGCCCCGGCAGGAGCGTCGCGGCCAAAATCGCAAGGGCCGCCACTACGACCACGACGGCCGCGCAGATGCCGGCGGTCTTCACCTTGCGGGAGGCCCCGGCGTTCTTTTTCCCGGGCTCCCCGGCCCTCACGGGCGCGCCGCAGTTGGGACAGAAGGCCGCGCCCTCCTGGAGCCGCTCCCCGCAGCTCCCGCAAAAGCCGGCCCTCGCCGGAGCGGCGGGGCTCTCGGCGCTCACCTGGAGCCGTCCGCCGCACCCCGGGCAGAATTCGGCGTCGTCCCGGACGATCGCGCCGCATTTCGGACAATCCTTCATTTTCCATCCTCCTCATAGTTCACAGTATACAGTTTATGTACCGCCTCCCCGAAAAAGGGGAGGGAAATTCCGGCGGAATTTGTAAAAAATTATACTTCCCCCGCCGCCAAAAGTCAATATGAACGGGTACTTGCTTTCTACGGGCGAAGGCGTTATAATAAATGCAATAAAGACATTGTACAGGAGGCGCGGACATGGAGACGAAGGCCGTAAACTGCTTTTCCGTCACCAAGGAGCTGTTCACCGAGGGGATGCAAGAGCTTTTGAACGACGAATATAAGCCCATCGCCAAAAAGGCCATCATCGCCGTGGCGGTGGTGTGGCTGCTGCTGGCGGCGGTGACCGTCTATTTAAAGGGGCGCCTGGTGTTTACCCTCATCGAGCTTGCCGTCGCGCTGTTCGTCTGCTACTGGCTGTGGGTGCTGGTGCCCAAAAACCGCGTCAAGCGGGCCATCCGGGCCCAGGAGGAGATCCCGGGCGGTGGGGAGCGCAGGATCGAGTTTTACGAGGACCGCCTGGAGGCCGACAAGGGCGAGGGCGAGACGGGCCTCATCCTCAATTACGAGGACGTGGCCAAGGTCCTGGAGACTCCCAACCTCCTCATCCTCATAAGCGTGAACCACGTGGGCGTCATGGTCTCCAAAAGCGGCTTCATCAAGGGCGATGAAAAAATCGTCCGGGACCTTTTGAAAGAGTGGAGCCGGTAAAAAACAAGCCAAAGCCGGGCAGGTCAGACCTGTCCGGCTTATTTTTTATGTTTTTAACGCTTTTCCCGGTGGAAGAGCCTGTTGGGGATCTCCAGCACCAGGACGATGCCCAGGACGATGGCGATGGCCACGCGGATGGCCAAAAAGCCGTTGTCGAAGGCCCGGCCCATGTCCTGCATCACCAGATAGTAGGCCGTCCAGTAGACCCGGCTCCCGGGGACCAGGGGGATGATGCCGGCGACGAGGAACACCGTCACCGGGCACTTGCGCCACACGGCGCAGATCCGGGAGGCCAGAGCCACGAACATGGTGCCGATGAAGGTGGCCTCCGTCTGGCTGAGCCCCAGATCCATGAGAATTTCAATGAGCAGAAAGCCCCCGCCGCCGATGAGGGCGCACAGCCCGTAATACCTGGGCGGGACGTCGAAGATGAGGGCGAAGGCCACGGTCCCCACCGCCGCGGCGATGAAGTGTACAAGCAGCGTCATAGGGTGGCACCTCCCCAGATATGGCGGTAGACGGTGAAGACGATGCCCACCCCCACGGCGATGGAGACGAAGACGATGATGGCGTCCAAAAGCCGCACCGCCCCGGAGATGTAGTCGCCGTCGGCGATGTCCCGGATGCCGTTGGTGAAGGATAGCCCCGGCACCAGGGAGATGATGCCACCGACGATCATGTGGCTCAGGGAGTGCCCCAGACTTATCTTCTGACAGAGCAGACACACCACCGTCACGATCATGCCGCCGATGAGGTTCCCGGAGATCTTGGACATATGGGGGTTCGCCACGAACAGCACGAAGACATAGAGGAGGAGCCCCGCAATGAAGGACACCAGCGTGTCCTGAAAATCCCCGCCCAGCATGACGCAAAAGGCGGCGGAGCCGAAGCCGGAGGCCAAAATTTGCAGGAGCTTCGGGGGCTCCGGGGTGTTGCGGATGCGCTCCAGCTCCCGCCTCGCCTCCGGGAGGGTGTATTTGCCCTGCTCGATCTGGCGGGAGAGCTGGTTGATGGCCACGACCCGAGAGAGCCGCGCCGACTGCACGCGGCTCTGGAGGACCTTGGCGTAGTGGCCCTTCTCCGTCTTCCCGGAGGCGAAAAGGCCGTTGGCCAGCACGAAAAACTCCTTGTGGTCCTCGTCCACGCCGTAGTAGCGGGAGATGCGCTTCATGGTCTCCTCCACCCTGAAGATCTCCGCGCCGCTCTCCAAAAGGATGTGCCCGGCCTCCACCGCCGTCTCCAGCACCTCATCCATCGGATATTTCAAAACCCCACCCCCAATTACCCAAAGAATACCACACCCGGAGGAAAAATACAATACAAAAAGGTTTGCGGCTTCGCCGCAACATTTTAAGCCCCTCCCTCCGGGAGGGGTGCCCGAGCGCAGCGATGGGCAGGGTGGGTCCGTTTATCCACCCCACCCCCACCCCCTGCCCCCTCCCAAAGGGAGGGGCTCTCCCGTCCCCCGATTTATTGCGACCATCCAATCATCCGACCCATTCGGGCGGCTGTGGGCAGCCGCCCCTACGGCGGAATTTCGGTTTTTCACGTTTGCCGGAAACGGTTGCGTATCGGGGGCACGGGCCGGCACGGTGTCCGGCCCCTACGGAACGTTTTTGCGTTTAAATCAACGTTCCCGATTATCGCACCGTCCAAAATATACGCCGTAGGGGCCGCCGCCCAGGTTGGCCCATCCCTCAATTTATATCCCGGCCTCAAAATCAACGCGCAACACCCCCGTACGGGCCGGATGACCGGAGGGAATGCCCTTGGGTGCACCGTGCCGGCTCGCCCCCCAATAACGCACCCGTCATAATCATCGAATAAACCTATCCCATGCGCCGTAGGGGCCGCCTCTCTTGGCGGCCCGTCCACCGGTTTTCCTCGCACGTCCCGAAAAAAGGTTTGCGGCTTCGCCGCACATAAAATTATTCGCCGCAAAATTCTGCGGCGAATACCGTTGCCAGGGGGCGTATACAAATCGGAAAGACGGGCGGCTGTGGGCAGCCGCCCCTACGGCGGAATTTCGGTTTTTCGCGTTTGCCGGAAGGTGTACGCATATCGGAGGCACGGGCCGGCACGGTGTCCGGCCCCTACGAAACGTTTTTGCGTTTAAATCAACGTTCCCGATTATCGCACCGTCCAAAAAATACGCCGTAAGGGCCGATGACCACATCGGCCCATCCCCCGTATACCGCCGTACCCCCTTATAACGCCATACGGGCCGCCGCCCTCGGCGGCCCAAGAGACGTACGCCGGATAAAAAAAGGGCCGCCGGAGTGGCGGCCCTTTCGGTGGGTTTGGGAAATCAGATAGCCAGGAAGAACTTCACCAGGAACAGCAGGGAGATGACATACGTGAGTACGGAGACGTCCTTGGCCTTGCCGGTGAAGACCTTGATGACGGTGTAGGTGATGAGGCCGAGGCCGATGCCGTGGCCGATGGAGCCGGAGATGGGCATGGCCAGGAGCATGATGAACACCGGGGCCGCAATAGCCATATCGCTGAAATCGATGTTCTTGATGCCGCTGAGCATCAGGATGCCCACGTAAATGAGGGCGGCGGAGGTGGCGGCGGCGGGGATGATGG
>CANQZF010000066.1 GCA_947628265.1 uncultured Oscillospiraceae bacterium | reverse complement strand
TAGCACTGGACGCCGTTTTTCATGGCCACGTGGTCGGCCCACTCCCAGACGCACCCGCCGATGAGCTTGGGGTACTTGTCAAAAAGGACGTTGTAATCCCACACGTCCCCGGGGCCGTTCCCCATGGCGTGGGAGTATTCGCACAAAAACACCGGGCGGCGCAGCTCGGGGTCCAGGGCCGCCTTCTCCACCCGCTCCCGGGTGGGGTACATCCAGGAGACGACATCCGGCGTCACCAAGTCCCCACCGGCAAGGCTGGAGGCCCCCTCGTAGTGGGCAAGGCGGGAGGGATCCCGCTCCTTCACATAGCGGAACATGGCCCGGTGGTTGTCCCCGTAGCCGCTTTCGTTGCCCAAAGACCACATGATGACGGAGGGGCAGTTCTTGTCCCGCTCCAAGGCCCGCTCCATGCGCTCCAGAAACTCCCCGCGCCAGGCCTCGCTTGTGCAGGGCCACTCCTCACAGGCGTTGTCGTAGTGGGAGGGGACCCCGCTCCGGCGCTGGCAAAAGCCGTGGGTCTCGATGTCCGTCTCCAGCACCACGTAGAGGCCCAGCTCGTCGCACATCCGGACAAATTCCGGGTGGGGCGGGTAGTGGGAGGTCCGCACACAGTTGATATTGAGGGACTTCATGAGCGTGAGGTCCCGCCGCAGCTCCTCCCTCGTTTGGCACCAACCCCGGAATTTGCTGGTGTCGTGGTGGTTGACGCCGTGGAGCTTCACCGGCACGCCGTTCACCAAGAGGGCGTAGTCCTGGGAGACGGAGATCTCCCGGAGGCCCGCGCGGAGCGTGATCGTCTCCCCCGCCCTTGTGAGCTCCACCGTGTAGAGGTGGGGCTTTTCGGCGTTCCAGAGGACGGGGTCCTCCGGGGCGAAGTCAAATTCGTCCTCAAAATCGCCCTCCGAGAGGAGCTTGTCCCCGTCGAAGACTCGCGCGTGGGCCGGCCCCTCTATTTTAATATGTATGGACCGACCGTTGGGGATCATTTCCACGTCCCAGATATGCCCCTCCGGGCGCTGGAGGAGGTAGGTGTCCCGGAAGATGCCGTTATAGCGGAAGGCGTCCTGGTCCTCCAGGTAGCTGCCGCAGCACCACTTGAGCACGTAGACCCGCAGGGTGTTGGCGCCCTCCCGGACAAGCTTAGTTATATCGAACTCCGCCCGCAGGCGGCTGCCCTGGGTGAAGCCCGCGTACCGGCCGTTGACAGTGACGAAGGCGCAGGAGCTGACCCCCTCCAGCACATAGTAGACCCGGCCCCAGAGCCTTTTGAGTTCAAAGTCCCGCTCGTAGACCCCGCAGGGGTTTATGTCCGGCACGTAGGGCATGTCCACGGGGTAGGGGTAGTTGATATTGGTGTAATTGGGGTGCTCATAGCCCTCCAGCTGCCAGCAGGAGGGCACGGGGATGGCGTCCCAGTCCTCAATCGTCTCCGGCACGTCCGCGTCGCTTTCAAAGAACTTGAACCTCCATGTGCCGTTAAGGTCGGTGTACTCGCTGACGCCGCCGGGGATGTACCAGCTCCTGGGGGGCATACGGTTTTCGCTGGTGGCTCCGGGATTTTCGTAAATTCTCATTTCTCCGCCTCCGTATCTTCAGTTTTTACCTTTTACCATGGTGAGGGCGATCCGGCCCCTTGCCGGGTCCACGTCCACCACCCAGACCTTCACCACGTCCCCCACCTTCACAAGGTCGGAGGGGTGCTTCACGAAGCGGTCCGAGAGGCGCGAGATGTGGACGAGGCCGTCCTGGTGGACGCCGATGTCCACGAACGCCCCGAAGTCGATGACGTTGCGCACCGTGCCGGTGAGCTCCATGCCGGGTTTTAAGTCCTTGATGTCCAAAACGTCGGTGCGAAGCACCGGGGCGGGCAGCTCCTCCCGGGGGTCGCGGCCCGGACGGCGCAGCTCCGAGAGGATGTCCGTGAGGGTGGGAAGGCCGACATTCAGTTCCGCCGCTAAACTTTCAAGGCCGTAGCTTTTTGCCCGGTCCGCAATCTCCGGCACGCCGCCGTTGCGGATGGCGGCGGGGTCGAAGCCCAGCTTGTCCAAGAGCGCCTTGGCAGGGGCGTAGCTCTCCGGGTGGACGGCTGTGGCATCCAGGGGCTCCCGGCTTGCCGCCACCCTCAAAAAGCCGGCGCACTGCTCAAAGGCCCGGGGCCCCAGCTTGGGGACCTTTTTAAGGGCAGAGCGGGAGGGGATGCCGTTTTCCTCCCGGTAGGCCACGATGTTTTTGGCAAGGGCCGGCCCGATCCCGGCGACCCGGGCCAGAAGCGGGGCCGAGGCGGTGCTGACCTCCACGCCCACGTCGTTGACGCACTGCTCCACCACGCCGTCCAGAGCCCCGGTGAGCTCCGTTTGCTTTAAGTCGTGCTGGTACTGCCCCACGCCGATGGCGCGCGGCTCAATCTTCACCAGCTCCGCCAGGGGGTCCTGAAGGCGTCTTGCGATGGAGACAGCGCTTCGGAGGGATACGTCGAAGTCCGGGAATTCCTCCGCCGCCAGGGGCGAGGCGGAGTAGACCGAGGCCCCGGCCTCGCTGACGATGGCGTAGGCCACTCCGGGAAGCTCGGGGAGGAGCGAGGCGATAAACTGCTCGCTCTCCCGGGAGGCGGTTCCGTTGCCGATGGCGATGGCGGTGACGCCGTGGCGCTTCACCATGGCCTTTATGAGGCGGGCGGCCTGTTCCCGGCGCTCCGTCATTCCCGGCAGGGTGAAGTACCCCACGCCTGTCTCCAGGACCTTTCCGCTCTCATCCACAACGGCGAGCTTACAGCCGGTGCGAAAGCCCGGGTCCACGCCTAAAATGACCCGCCCCTTCACCGGCGGCTGCATCAAAAGCTCCCGGAGGTTCCGGGCGAAGACCTCGATGGCCCCGGCGTTGGCACGGTCGGTGAGCTCCGAGCGGGTCTCCCGCTCCAGGGACGGGAATAAAAGCCGCTCCCAGGAGTCCTCGCACGCCTTTGCCACCTCCCCGGCGGCTCCGCCGGCGGGGTGGACGTAGGCCCTTTTTATCTGCACCAGCGCCTTGTCGTCGGGAACGCGGAGGAACACCTTCAAAAAGCCCTCCCGCTCCCCCCGGTTCACCGCCAGCACCCGGTGGGGCGCGATTTTCGCCACGCTCTCGGCGTACTCGTAATACATCCGGTAGACGCTCTCCGTCTCCGCATTCCCCGAGGTCTCCAAAACTCCCTCCCGGGAAATGAGCTCCCGGAGGTCCCGCCGCAGGGCCGCGTCGTCGCTGACGGTCTCGGCGATGATGTCCCTGGCCCCGGCAAGAGCCGTCTCCGCGTCCGGGACGTTCTCATTTATATACTTTCGCGCCTCCGCCGTGACGTCGCCCCGGGAGCGGTCCAGGAGCATCCAGTTTGCCAACGGCTCCAACCCCAGCTCCCGGGCCACGGTGGCCCTGGTGCGGCGCTTGGGGCGGTAGGGGCGGTAGATGTCCTCCAGCTCCGTTAAGGTCACGGCGGCGGAGAGCTTTTCCGAAAGCTCCTCGGTGAGGTTCCCCTGCTCATGGAGGGCCTTTTCGATCTCCCCCCGGCGCTTATCAAGTCCACGGAGGTACTCAAGCCGCTCGGAGAGGGTCCGCAGGGTCTGGTCGTCCACGGATCCGTGGGCCTCCTTGCGGTAGCGGGCAATAAAGGGGATGGTGTTCCCCGCGTCGAGAAGCTCAATGACGGCCCTTACCTGCCACGGCTTTAAATCAAGCTCCCGGGAGAGTACGCTTTCGTAATCCATTCCATCACGGTCCCTTTTTTGTGTCGTTGAGGCTATTATACTTCCTTTCTCTCCCGGAGACAATGGAGAAAATAGATTTATTCTTCGGACCGGGCCGGGAATTGGCGGCCCGTGTGGTCGATGGTGTACTCCCCCGTCAGGATGAGCTGGGAAATGGGGACGATGGCGTAGCCCTCGGAGATAAGAAATTTCACGATGTCCTCCAGCGCCTCCGGCGTGTGGAGGGCGGCGTTGTGAAAGAGGATAATGGACCCCGGACGCACACGGCTGGTCACGCGCTCATAGATCTCCCCGGCACTGAGGTCCTTCCAGTCTAAGGAGTCCACGTCCCACTGGATGGGCTCCACCCCCATGGAGCGCACGGCGGCGATGACGTGGTCGTCGTACTCCCCGTAGGGGGGCCGGAAGAGCGTGGGCCGCACGCCGGTGAGGGCCTCGATCTTGTCGGAGCAGGCATTGATGTTGCGGACGATCTCATCGGAGGAGAGCGTATTGAAGTGGGCGTGGTCATTGGAGTGGTTCATCACCTCGTGCCCCGCGTCCGAGAGGGCCTTCACGGACTCCGGGTACTTATCCACCCACTGGCCCACCACGAAAAACGTGACCTTCACGCCGTAGCGGCCCAGAATGTCGATGAGGGTCTGGGTGTCCTCGTTGCCCCAGGCCGCGTCGAAGCTGAGGGCCACCATCTTCTGGTCCCGCTCCACGCTGTAAATGGGCAGGAGCTTTGTGTTTGCGGCGCTCATGGCCCCCGGCGCCGCCGTCAGGAGGAGCGCCAGCGCCAGGCAGAGCGCCGCCGCCCCGAATACAAGGTGCCTTTTTTGCGCTTTTGTGAGGCTTGAAAGGATGCTTTTGAGCCTAATAATCATTTTTATCACCCCGGAAAAATCTATGGCGGGAGCTGGACAATTATGACAAGCCCTGAAAAGCCAAAAAAGCCCCGGAGATTAATACTTTTTTCAAATTATTTGGCGATTATCATATTTTGGTTATTGCACAAAAATGGTATATGTGCTATACTATTTTCTGGAATAAGAGGATTGTAGACAATAGGTTTTGGTAGACATTAGAAAAGGGATGGATAAAGTGAAGATACAAAGTATGCGGGAGTTTATCGCTCTCTCAGAGGTCAGGAATTTCAACCTGGCGTCCGAACAGCTCTTTCTCTCTCAGCCCACCCTCTCCCGTCACATCAAGGAGCTGGAGGAGGAGCTTGGCGTCCCCCTGTTCAAGCGCTCCACCCGCCGTGTGGAGCTGACCCCTTACGGCCAGTACTTCCTGCCCTTCGCCCGCCGCGTGGTCACCGCCGAGGACGAGTACCGGCAGGGCTTTGCCACCATGCGCCGCGCCCTGGGCGACATGGCCTGAGCGCTTTAAAAAACGAATACGGACAAAAGGGATACCCCTGTGTCAAAATCCTCCCGAACAACGGTGTTCGGGAGTTTTTATTTTTGCCTGAAAAGTATAGGAAAACAGGGGTGCCCTCCGGGGGTTTTTAAAAGGATGCCGCCCTTTGGGCGGCGGGATCTACTTTCCCATCTTTTGTCCCGCCAAAAGATGGGAAAGTAGCAAAGGGAGAAAAGCGGCCAAGGGGCGAAGCCCCTTGGAACCCGTTTGGGCACTCTGAAACCCTTTGGCGTGTACGTTATACCGGCGGTACGGCTCCCGCAGTGGTAAACGATACACACGGGTGGAACCATATCCGCGCGGATATGGACGAATTGACAAGCGTCTACGTCCGCGCAAGCCCGAATTATAAATTCGGGCGCCGCTGCCTGGGCGGTTGTCGGGGGCAGCTGCGTCTGAATATTTCCGCGCTACCGTGTGCTTGTCGTGTGGTAATCGCCAGACCAGCGTCTATATCCGCTGTCGCTGGCGCTACGCTGCGTGACGCCTTTCCAACTCGCCGTAAGGGCCGATGACCACATCGGCCCTTATCCCTCGATTTCCCCCGCCTCTAATAACGCCGTAGGGGTCGCCGTCCCCGGCGACCCGTCCCTCAATTTTCATCCGGGCCCCAATCAATGCTTGATGTCCCGTAGGGTCGGTGACCGAAGGGAATGCCCTTGGGTGCCGCCCTCGGCCGACCGTTTTCCGTTTACCACCATACCTACGAACACCGGCGTAAGGGCCGCCAAGAGAGGCGGCCCCTACGGCGTTGGTTGGGGGATGCGCTGGACGAAAAACGGTCGGTCGTTTTTTGCCCGAAAATAAAGTATTGCTTGATTTTTCACAAATCCGCGCCCATTGAATTCAAGCGCTGAATGATGTATGATTAAAGCGTCGCTTGCAAGGGACGAAAACTACGGAGGTACGAGCTATGGATATAAGCCTTTTAGAAGAACAGATATAAAAATTCAGAAAGGCCCGGGGGCTCACCCAGAGGGAGCTGGGCGCGGCCATCGGTGTCAGCACCCAGGCGGTGAGCCAGTGGGAAAACGGCGGGGCGCCGGACGTGTCCTTGCTGCCCGCCATCGCGGACAAGCTGGGAGTGACAGTGGATGCCCTATTCGGACGGGAGGGGGGCGAGGTGCGGGATATGAGTGAGACCTTCCTCGGATGGCTCCATTCTCTGCCGGAGAGTGAGCGGCTCACGCGCATTACCCGGCTTTTGTGGGAGTCGGCCCTGTATGGCGTCAGTGAATCCCTGGTGAGCCGGATCAAAATCGACTATCCCGACACCTGTGAGTTCGATATGCCGAAGCAGGACGCCGTTCTCATGCGCACCGTCTTTGGCACGCACAGCGGCTACATTCTCGGCGTGGGGGCGGAGGATTTCTCCTTTATGGGCGTCTTTCCGGAGCCGGAGGGCGGCTATGAGAGGTACCTTCTGGACGACGAAAAATACCGGGAGCTCTTTGCCGTTCTGGCCATGCCCGGGACGCTGGAGGCGCTGCGGTACTTCTGCCGCAGCGGGGAGAGCTATTTTGTCCCGTCGGTGGTAGCCAGGGATACGGGGCTTTCCGTGGAGGAGGCGGAGCGTGTGTTGGAGGCCCTGAACGGTGTGTTGGGCCAAATGGTCCGACAGGAGTTCACCCTGCCGGAGGGCCCGGTAAACGCCTACGCCTTCATGGACGACGGGAGCCTGGTGGCGTTTTTGCTCTTTGCCCGCTGGCTCATGCAGGCAAACCACACCTATCTCATCGCCAACATCCTGCGTGAGCAGTCCCTGAACTATAAGGAGGCAGACCGTGAAAAAGCCTGATCCCGCCCGGCCCTATATCCGGGCGATGTTTGAGAAAAACAAGCCGCGATTTTTCCTGGCGGCTGTCCTCGGAATCGCGCTGCAGTTCCTCGTGCTCTTTGTCTCCTGGGTGCTGGGGGAGGTGGTGGACGTCATCGCCGCAGGGGAGCTTGCGGGGCTTTTGCGGGTGCTGTGGCCGACGGTCCTCTTTCTGGCCGTGCTCTTTGCGGCGGAGCTCGCGTACTCCCGGCTCACCACCGGGTTTTTCCGCCGCGCCCTGACGCAGTATAGGGCCCTGGGGTACCGGGACATCTCCAATAAATCCATCAGCGCCTTCTCCCGGGAGAATACCGGCCGGTACCTGGCCGTGCTGACCTCGGACGCGGAGAAGGTGGAGAGCGACTATCTGGAAACGATCCTCTATCTCATCCCCATTCCCTTCGGGGTCGCGGGGACGCTCTGGATGATGCTCCGGAGAAGTCCGCTTTTGACCCTCATCACCGTGGGTCTGAGCCTTCTGCCCGTCGCCTCCGCCCTTCTCTTCTCCCCCGGGCTTACAAGGCGGGAGCGGGACGTCAGCGACAGGAACGAGAGCTTTGTGGGGACGGTGAAGGATCTCCTCTCCGGCTTTTCCGTCATCAAGAGCTTCAAGGCCGAGCGGGAGACCGCCGCCGTGTTCGACACCTCCAACGGCGCTTTGGAGCTGGCCCGGAGCCGCCGGCGCTGGTGGTTCTATCTTCTGCGGTCCTTCGGGGAGGTTTCCTCGGTGGTGATGCAGCTTGGCATCTTCTTTATCGGGGCGTTTTTGGCCATCCGGGGAAAAATCACCGCCGGGACCGTCCTCATCTTTGTAAACCTCATCGGAAATCTCCTGAACGCCATCCAGAACGTGCCCCAGAACCTGGCAAAACTCAGGGCCGCCCGGGGGCTCGTGGAAAAGCTGGGGGAGATCGTGGCGGAAAACGCCTCCCGCTCCGGGGAGCCCATCGAGCCGGTTTTACGGGACGGCATCGAGCTTCTGGACGTCACCTTCGGCTACGAGGAGGACAAGCCGGTCTTGAAGGGCCTCTCCATGAGGCTGGAAGCCGGGAAGAGTTACGCCCTGGTGGGGGCCTCGGGCTCCGGCAAATCCACGCTTCTAAACCTCCTGATGGGGGCCTCAACGGGGTATACGGGCTCCCTCACCGTGGACGGAAAGGAGCTCCGGGACATAGACCCCGACAGTCTCTATGATCTCACCAGCCTCATCGGCCAGTCGGTGTTCCTCTTTGACGACACGGTGCGGCGGAATATCACCATGTTCCGGGATTTCCCGGACGAGGCGGTGGACTCTGCCGTGGAGCGTTCGGGCCTTACCCCGGTTCTCCGGGAAAAGGGCAGGGATTACCGCTGCGGTGAGGGCGGTCAGGGCCTCTCCGGCGGG
>CANQZF010000065.1 GCA_947628265.1 uncultured Oscillospiraceae bacterium | reverse complement strand
CTCATGACCATGAAGAGATCCCCGGAGCGGGCGCTGGTCACCAACGTGGCCCCCAACCATCTCGATAAGCACAAGAGCATGGACGAGTACGTGGACGCCAAGCGGAACATCTTCCAGAACGCCCCCCACCCGAAAGTGGTGGTTCTCAACGCGGACAACGACATCGCCCGCTCCTTTGCCGCAAAGGCGGGGGAGGGCGTGCGGTTTTTCTCCCGCCGCGATGCCGTTGAAAACGGCACCTTCTGCGAAAATGGCATCCTCTACGCCGCCCAGAACGGCAAGACCGAGGAGATCATGCCGGCGGACAAGATATTCATCCCCGGCGACCACAACGTGGAAAATTATCTGGCCGCCTTCGCCCTTCTCTACGGGGAGGTCAAAACGGAGTTCATGGTCCGCGTCGCCGAGAACTTCCGGGGCGTGGAGCACCGCATCGAGCTTGTACGGGAGCTCCGGGGCGTCAAATATTATAACGACTCCATCGCCTCCAGCCCCTCCCGCACCACGGCGGGCCTTCGGTCCTTCAAGGACAAGGTCATTCTCATCGCCGGGGGCAAGGACAAGGGCGTGCCCTTTGACAGCCTGGGCGCGGAAATTCGCGAGCACGTGAAGGTCCTTGTACTGACGGGCCTCACGGCGGACAAAATCGAGAAGGCCGCCCTGGACGCGGGGTGCGACATCCCCATGATCAAGAAGGACGACTTCAAGGAGGCCGTGCTCGCCGCCTCTGAGGCCGCGAAGCCCGGGGACACGGTGCTGCTCTCCCCGGCCTGCACCTCCTTTGACAGGTTCAAGAACTTTGCCGAGCGGGGCAACTACTTTAAAGAGATCGTGATGGGACTTTCATAATGAATACAACTGATTTTTCCCCGGAGCTCCTGGCCCTGGCAGATCGGGCGGAGACGGACATCCGGGAGGTCTTTCAAAAAATCGATGCCGTCAGCGCCGCTAACACCGCCAAGGTCCTCCGGGCCTTCCAAAATAGGCGCGTCAGCGCCCCCATGTTTGCCGGGACCACCGGCTACGGCTACGACGACATGGGCCGGGATACCCTGGACCTTATTTTCGCCGATGTGTTCGGCGCGGAGGCGGCTTTGGTGCGCCAGGGCTTTGTCAACGGCACCCACGCCATCACCGCCGCACTTTTCTCCCACGTCCGGCCCGGGGACACGCTTTTGGCCGCCACGGGCGTGCCCTACGACACCCTCCAGAGCGCCATCGGCCTCACCGGGGACTACCCGGGGAGTCTTCGCTATTACGGCGTCCACTACGCCCAGGTGGACCTTAAGCCCGACGGGACGCCGGATTTGGAGGCCATACGAAAAGCCGCCTCGGATAAACGCGTCACGGAGGTGGAGCTCCAGCGCTCCTCCGGCTATGCGACGCGTCCGGCGCTGACGTTGGACGATATAGTGAAAATATGTTCCGCTGTCCACGAGGTCAACCCCAACGCCGCCGTTGTGGTGGATAACTGCTACGGGGAGTTTACCGATCTCAGGGAGCCCACGGAGGTTGGCGCGGACCTCATCGCCGGTTCCCTCATCAAAAACCCCGGCGGGGGACTCGCCCCCACAGGAGGCTACCTTGCAGGGCGGCGGGAGCTTGTGGAGGCCGCCGCCATGCGCCTCACCTCTCCCGGCATCGGCGGGGAGTGCGGCTGCTCGCCCTACGGGAACCGGCTTTTCTACCAGGGCCTCTTCACCGCGCCCCACACCGTGGCCCAGGCGCTGAAAACCGCCGTATTTTGCGCCCGGCTCTTAGAGCTCATGGGCTATAAGTCCCGGCCCGCCTTTGACGCGGCGCGGTCCGACATTATCCAGTCCATCGACTTTGGAAAGCCGGAGCTTTTGGAGCGCTTTTGCCGGGGCATCCAGGCCGGCTCGCCGGTGGACGCCTTTGTGACCCCGGAGGCCTGGGATATGCCGGGGTATGAGGACAAGGTCATCATGGCCGCCGGGACCTTCGTCCAGGGGGCGTCCATCGAGCTTTCCTGCGACGGCCCCATGCGGGAGCCCTACACGGCGTACCTCCAGGGCGGCCTCACCTACGAGGCGGGGAAGCTGGGCATCCTCACGGCGGCGGAGGGACTTTTGCGAAAATAAGAATTTTTGGAGCGCCCGGTGAAAAATCGGGAAATGTAGATAAGCCCCGCGCATAAAGTTACCCCGTGGGGGTGAGCTTTCGTGCGGACAAGACTTTTTTTCAGAAGGGCGTTTTTCCGGTTTCGCCACAGCCGGGGAGCGTTCGCGAGGCTCCTTTTACTTCTGGGCGTCCTTGTGATGGCCCTGTCCCTTCTCGCGACCTCCCGCGCCGCGCCCACGGCGGTGGAGCTGGCCCTGGCCACGGCCACCGACGACATCACCATCGCCGTCAACGAGACCGTGGCGAAGATCATGGGGCGGGAGAACGTGACCTACTCGAGCCTTGTGACCTTAGAAAAGGACAGCGCCGGGAATATAACGGCCCTGGTGTCCAACGTGGCGAATATCAACATGCTCCAGGCGGAGATCACCAACGCCATCGTGGAGCGCTTTGGGGACACGGACATCACCCGGGTGAGCATCCCCCTGGGGAACCTCATCGGCGGGGCGCTTTTCTCCGGCCGTGGCCCCAGGATCAACCTTCATATCCTTTCCATAACCAATGTCAGCACCAGCTTCCGGAACGAGTTCACCTCCGCCGGGATCAACCAGACCCGGCACCAGATCATTATGGATGTGGAGGTCACGTTGGAAATTTTGCTGGGCGGCAAGGCCGGGAGTGACCGTGTGCTGACCGAGATCAATGTGGCGGAGACGGTGATCGTGGGCTCCGTGCCCGACGCCTACGCCTCCGTGACGTAAGGAGGAACATTATGGACGCAAAAGCGAGAGCTGCGGAGCTTCGGAGAATTCTGGACGACGCCAGCTATAAATATTACGTTCTTGACGCGCCGGAAATGGACGACAGGGAGTACGACCTCCTCCTCCGGGAGCTGGAGGACCTGGAGGCGGCGCATCCGGAGCTCGTGACCCCGGACTCTCCCACCCAGAGGGTGGGGGGCAAGGTCTCGGAGGCCTTCGCGCCGGTGACCCACGAGGTCCCGCTGGAGAGCCTTCAGGACGTCTTCTCCAAGGAGGAGCTGTTGGCCTTCGGCGAGCGCGTCGCGGCGTCGGTGGAGGCCCCGGAATTTGACGTGGAGCCCAAGATCGACGGCCTCTCCGTGGCCCTCCGGTACGAAAACGGCGTCTTTGTCCAGGGGGCCACCCGGGGCGACGGCGTCACCGGGGAGGATGTGACGGAAAATCTCCGGACCATACGCTCTCTGCCCCTAAAGCTGGAGAACGCGCCGGAGCATCTGGTGGTGCGCGGCGAGGTCTATATGTCCAAAAAGGTCTTCCGGGCGCTGAACGCCGAGCGGGAGCGGGACGAAAAGCCCCTCTTCGCCAATCCCCGGAACGCGGCGGCGGGGTCTTTACGGCAGCTGGACCCCAAGATTGCGGCGGAGCGGAGGCTGGATGTCATCGTCTTCAACATCCAGTCCGTCACCGGGAGGAGCTTTGAAAAGCACACCGAGACCCTGGACTATCTAAGCTCCCTGCGCTTTCGCACCGTCCCCCACGCCCGGTTCCAAACCGTGGAGGCGTGCTGGTCCAGGATCGAAGAGATCGGATCGGACAGGGACGTTTTCGACTTTGACATCGACGGCGCGGTGATCAAGGTCAATAAGCTCAGTGACCGGGCGCTTCTGGGCAGCACCGCCAAGGCCCCCCGCTGGGCCGTGGCCTTCAAGTACCCGCCGGAGAAGAAGGAGACCCGGGTCACGGACATCGTCATCCAGGTGGGGCGCACCGGCGTTCTGACGCCCAAGGCCATTTTGGAGCCCGTGCGCCTTGCGGGGACTACGGTGACCAACGCCACCCTCCACAATCAGGACTTCATCGCCGAGCGGGACATCCGCGTGGGCGACACGGTATTGGTCCAAAAGGCGGGGGAGATCATCCCGGAGGTTTTGAGCGTCAACCTCGCAAAACGGCCGGAAAATTCAGTACCCTGGGAGTTTCCCAAGGTCTGCCCGGAGTGCGGCTCGCCGGTGACGCGGGACGAGGGCGGCGCGGCCATCCGCTGCCAGGGGGCCGAGTGCCCCGCCCAGAGGCTCCGCCACATCGTCCACTTCGCCTCCCGCGCCGGGATGGACATCGAGGGCCTTGGGACGGCGGTGGCGCAGCTGCTTATCGACAGCTCCCTCATCCGCTCCGCCGGGGACATCTACTCCCTCAACGTCCAGGACGTGGCGGCGCTGCCCGGGATGGGGAAAAAGTCCGCCGAAAACCTGATCGCCGCCATCGAGGGCTCCAAACAAAACGGCCTTGTGAAGCTCCTCTCCGCTCTCGGCATCCCCCAGGTGGGACAAGCCGCCGCCAAGGTGTTGGCCAGGCGCTACCGGACCATGGAGGCCCTGGAGGCGGCTTCGGAGGAGGAGCTCACCGAGACGGAGGACATCGGCCCCGTCACCGCCCGCTACATCCGGGCGTGGCTGGATGCCGACCAGTCTCAGCACCTTCTGAGGCTCCTGCGGGAGGCCGGCGTCCGCATGGAGCATGAGGAGGACACCTCCGACGCCCGCTTTTCCGGGATGACCTTCGTTCTCACCGGGGCGCTTTCCCGTTACACCCGGGACGAGGCCGGGGCAATCATTGAGCGGCTGGGGGGAAAGACGGCC
This sequence comes from uncultured Oscillospiraceae bacterium, assembly GCA_947628265.1. Lineage (GTDB taxonomy): Bacteria > Bacillota > Clostridia > Oscillospirales > Oscillospiraceae > RUG626. The sequence continues at coordinate 3,668 of CANQZF010000065.1, read as the reverse complement.
TCCTCCGTATCGAAAAAGACCACCTACGTTCTGGCCGGGGAGAACGCCGGGAGCAAGCTCACCCGCGCCCAGAGCCTGGGCGTCCCCGTCATCACCGAGGACGAATTTGAAGAGATGATAAAATGACCGTCCCTGTTCCAAAGAGGTGATCTGAATGAGAAAAAGAATGATTTGCGCGGTCATATCGGCGCTTCTCCTGCTGTCGGCGTTCTCCGGCTCCGCCGGCGCCGTCACGGGGGGCGCGGGGGAGACGGCGTACGAAAACACCGTGGAGCTGGCCAGGGGATTTACCCTGACAAACGCCATCTCCACAAACGCGGAGGACAGCCGGGTAGAGTACTTCATGCTTGAGACGACGCCCGGGAGTCCCGTCTATCCCATCGTGGTGACGGGCAGCTCCATCTATGAGCCCATGACCATCGAGGGGATCACGGATTGGGCCTCGGAGCAGGGCCTCAACGTCTACGCCGCCATCAACGCGGACTTCTTTTACAGCACCCTCAAGATGCCCCAGGGGTGCGTCATCGAGGACGGGCGGTACATTTCGGACATAAACGGCGACAACGTCCTGGCCTTCGGCCCGAACGGGGCCTACGCCTGTGAAAAGCCGGAGATCACGATGACCATGACCACCGCCGGCGGGGAGACCGTCAAGGTCGACCACCTCAACAAGGTCCGCAACAGCCCCGGCGGCATCTTCCTCTATGACAGCGCCTACCACCCTGAGTCGACACAGACCTACCGCGACGGCTGGGCCGTGCGGCTCAAGATTATGTCCGGAAGTCTCACCGCCTCGGGGCGGATGCGGCTTCGGGTGGTGGAGGTCATTCCCGAAACGCTGGACTGCGAGATAGGGGAGGGGTACATGGTCCTCACCGCCCGCTCCGACAGCGATTATGCCGACGTATATAAGAAATTTTCCGTGGGCGAAACCGTGACGCTGGATACCGCGTGCTCAGATACACGCCTATCAAGGGCCGTCTGGGCCACCGGCTGCGGGGACCTACTGGCGATAAACGGTCGTCTCACGGATGAGGAGTCCTGGGACAAGGACATCGAGGATAACCACCCCCGCACCGCCATAGGGATAAAGCCAGACGGGTCCGTGATCGCCTGTGTCATTGACGGGAGATCCGCGAGCTACTCAAACGGCGTGACCCTGGAGGAGCTGGCAAACGAGCTTCTGTACCGGGGGTGCGAGACTGTGGTGAACCTGGACGGCGGCGGCTCCTCCGCCATGAGCGTGCGGATGCCGGGCAGCGAAAAGTGCGCTGTCATCAACCGGCCCTCCGGCGGGATCTTGCGGGAATGCTCCACCTACATACTGTTTGTATCAGACGCGGCCTCCGATAAATACCCCGCGCTTCTTGGCCTTGCCAACGACGGCGTTTTTGTGCTGGCGGGCTCCTCCGTGCCATTGGAGCCGGTGGCCGTTGACGCCGGCGGGATGCCGGTAAGGGTGCCGGACGACGTGGTTTTCAGCGTCTACGGCGGTCACGTGGAGGAGCGGGAGGTCACCGTCGCCCCCGAGGACCCCGAGGGGGAGGCGTATACCGCCATAAAGTCCTTCTATACCGCCGGTTCCTGGCCGGAGAGCAAAGCGATAGAGCTCTATTCTCCCTCCACCGGGGCGTCGGGATACGGTACGGTCCATATCGTGGACAACGTGGACTATCTCACGGTTCTGGACGCCGAGACCGGCAAGACGCCGGTGCTGTCCTCGCTCCTGCCGGGAGCGTCCGTCTCCCTCGCCGTCAGCGCCACGTACCTCACCCGTCCCGTGGCGGTAAACGGCCCCTCCGTCACCTTTACGCTGTCGGAGAACATCGGCGAAATATCCCCGGACGGACTACTCAGCGTCACCGGCCTTCCCGGGGCGGAGGGGGAGCTGTCGGTCCAGGCCGGAGGCGTCACCGCCATATTCCCCGTGAAGATCAAGGGCGGCTATATAGACATTGCGGGCCACTGGGCCCAGCGCTACATCGGGGAGCTCTATGACCGGGGCGTCCTCATCGACACGCCCAATATGACCTTCGACCCCAACGGGACCATTGAGCGGTGCGATCTCATCGTCATGCTGTGGAGGGCCGCGTCCTGCCCTGTGGCTGAGGGACCGTGTGCCTTTACGGATGTCTTTGAGGAGGACTACTACTACGACGCCGTAAACTGGGCCCAGGGCGTGGGCCTCACCTATGGCGTGGAGGACGGCCTTTTCGCCCCCCACGGCTTCATCAACCGGGAACAGGCATTCACCCTTCTGTACCGCTACCTCTCCATTTTCGGCGTGGAACTGCCGGAGCCAGACGAGACGGCGCTCCAGCGCTACGCCGACACCGCAGATATAAGCGCCTTTGCCGTGGACGCCATCGCGTCCCTGACGGCGGGGGGCATCGTATCCGGCGCCGGCGCGGAGCTCCTGCCCCTCCGGGCCACCTCGCGCGGGGAGGCCGCGACGGTCATCTATTTTGCGCTCTACGGAGAAGCAAAGGGATAAATCCCATAAAATTAAAATAAACGATACGGAGGAGAAGATTATGGCAATACATGTTGTAAACGAGGCCCGCAGATGCCTTCACTGCAAAAATCCCATGTGCCGGACGGGCTGCCCCATCCAGACCAACATTCCGGAGATGATCGAGCTCTTCCGCACGGGCCACAAGCAGGAGGCAGGGGAGATGCTCTTCGAGAATAACCCCCTCTCCGTCTTCTGTTCCCTGGTCTGCAACCACGAAAACCAGTGCGAGGGCCACTGCGTCCTGGGGCGAAAGGGCGCGCCGGTGCAGATCTCCAGCATCGAGAACTACATTTCCGACGCCTACCTCGACCACCCGGAGCTGAAACGGGAGCCCAGGGTGGGGCAGAGGGTGGCCATCATCGGCTCCGGCCCCGCCGGCCTCACCATCGCCGTGAAGCTGGCCCAGAAGGGCTACGACATCACGATCTTTGAGAGCAAATACAAGATCGGCGGCGTTCTGCGCTATGGCATCCCCGATTTCCGCCTGCCCAAGACGGTCATCGAGCGGTATAAAAAGCAGCTTTTGCGCCTGGGTATCAAAATTCGTCCCAACGCCGCCATCGGCCTTGCCCTGACGGTGGACGACCTCCAGCGGGACGGGTACGAGGCCATCTTCATTGGCACCGGCGTCTGGAAGGCCAACAAGCTCAATGTCCCCGGGGAGAGCCTGGGGCACGTCCACTACGCCATCGACTACCTGGTGGACCCGGATGTGTTTATCCTGGGCGAGCGCCTTGTGGTCATCGGCGCCGGGAACTCCGCCATGGATGTGGCCCGGACGGCGCTGCGCAAGGGCGTGCGCCACGTACACGTCTTCTGCCGGGAGCCCAGCGCCGCCGCCAGCCAGCGGGAGCTGGACTACGCCATGGCCGACGGCGTGGACATTCTGTACGGCATGGAGACCATGGAGATCCGGGACGACGGCGTGGTCTACAAGCAGCGCTCCTTTGACGAGGAGGGGAACGTCACCGGAATATCGGAGGCAAAGCTCTTCCCCTGCGACAACGTGATCGTGGCCATCAGCCAGGGGGCCCAGAGCCGCATCGTCAACACCACCACGGGCCTCCAGATGAACGAGCGGGGCCTTTTGGCCACCGACGAGCACGGGCGCACCACCCGGGAGGGCATCTTCGCCGCCGGGGACGTGTCCCTG
>CANQZF010000064.1 GCA_947628265.1 uncultured Oscillospiraceae bacterium | reverse complement strand
GGAGCGGGGGATGGAGTTTACCTTCGGCACCGTTAATCTGCGGGACGCCCACCCCAACTCCGCCCTCATCACCGCCGAAAACGAGTACGGCGAATGTGTCCGCGTGGGCGCGTCGTCCCCCGGCGGCGGGCGGATACGGGTCTTTGAGCTGGACGGCCTTGCCACCTCTTTTTCCGGGGAGGCCCCGACCCTCATCGTCAGAAGCGAGGATAAGCCCGGGTACGTCAGCCGCGTCACCGGCGTCATCGCCGCCCAGGGCATCAATATGTCCAAGCTCCGGGTGGAGCGGGAGGAGCGCGGGGGCAGGGCCCTCATGGTTATCGAGTGCGACCAGCGCATCCCATACAAGGTCAAGGTGGCCATCACCGCCATCGAGGGCGTCAAAAAGGTGACGCGCCTCAACCCGGGGGAGGAGTCGAAATGAGTACCTATTCGTCTATATCGGAGCTCCTGGAGCTTTCGGAGCGCCTGGGGGAGCCCCTTTGGAAAACCGTACAGCTCGCCGACTGCGAGGAGCAGGACATAACGCCGGAAAAGTCCTGGGAGACCATGGCGAATATGCTCTCGGTGATGCGCTCGTCCCTCGCCGGGTACGAGCGGACCCGCCGCTCCGTCAGCGGCCTCTCCGGCGGGGACGGAGGGCTGATGGAGGACTATCTGAGGTCCGGAAAGTCCATCTCCGGCCCGCTTTTGGGGGAGATTATCGCCGCCGCCTTAAAAATGGGGGAGTGCAACGCCTGTATGAAGCGCATCGTGGCCGCCCCCACCGCCGGGGCCTGCGGGGTCCTGCCGGCGGTGCTGCTGCCCTGCCAAAGAAGTCTCGGCGCCCCCGACGAGCGGGTCATCGAGGCCCTCTACGTGGCCGCCGGGGTGGGCTCGGTGATCGCCACCCGGGCCAGCATCTCCGGGGCCGAGTGCGGCTGTCAGGCGGAGATCGGCACGGCCTCGGCCATGGCCGCGGCGGCCCTTGTGCACCTTGCCGGCGGCACTGCCCGGGAGGCGGTGAACGCCTCGGCCCTGGCGCTCAAGGGCCTCATGGGCCTCGTGTGCGACCCGGTGGGGGGACTTGTGGAGGTCCCCTGCGTGAAAAGAAACGTCACCGGCGCCGTCAACGCCCTGGCAAGCGCCGAAATGAGCCTCGCCGGTATCGTCAGCCGCGTCCCGCCCGACGAGGTCATCGACGCCATGCGCGAGGTGGGCGAGAAGATGGACCCCACGCTGCGAGAGACGGGAGAAGGGGGCCTGGCGGGGACGGAGACGGGGAAAAAGTATGGGGGATAAGGAAAAAGTTCATCCGTGGGTGGACGGAGAATAGTATGGCTACAGTATTTTATGACAGGAAAAACCCCAGGTTAAAGGAATACGATTATTCCAAGCCGGGATATTACTTCGTGACGGTGAACGCTGCGGAGAGAGGTACGGATATTTTTGGCAAGCTCTCCTTAGAAGCCGTAAGGGCCGATGACCACATCGGCCCACTTTCCCGCGAGATGGAGAGCCCCACCGTCGAACTCACGCATGCCGGCAAAATTGTTCGAGATACGATTGAGGGAATCAGCAATTCGTATTCTAATGTATTTGTGGATGAATACGCAGTTATGCCTGACCATGTGCATATGATCGTGGAGATTCGAAATCCGGAGGATGGGCCGATGTGGTCATCGGCCCTTACGGCAAATTCGGAGGTTTATAATAAGACCATTGGCACCACCAAATCATCGGATAATTTGATTAGTATTATCAGGACACTTAAAACGTTGAGTACAAAGAAGGCCGGTTTCTCCCTTTGGCAACGCTCCTTTTTTGAACACATCATCCGTAACGATGAGGACCTTTTGAACACACGGAACTACATTCGTTATAACGCCGCCAAGCACTACTATTTAACTCACCCGGAAGGACACGATACCCATGCCTAAAAAAAAGCAGCCGGAAGAAAATCAGAAAAAATCCAACCCCAACGTGATGGGGCTGCATGCTGAAGTGCTGGACCAGCAGATCACGGACACGCTGGAGGTCAACTTCATGCCCTACGCCATGTCGGTGATCGTCTCCCGGGCCATCCCGGAGATCGACGGCTTCAAGCCCGCCCACAGAAAGCTCCTCTACACCATGTACAAGATGGGGCTCCTCACCGGCGGGAGGACGAAGTCCGCCAACATCGTGGGACAGACCATGCGCTTAAACCCCCACGGGGACGCCGCCATCTATGAGACGATGGTCCGCCTCTCCCGTGGCTATCAGGCGCTGCTGACGCCCTTTGTGGACTCCAAGGGCAACTTCGGAAAGGTCTACTCCCGGGATTTGAGCTACGCCGCCTCCCGGTATACCGAGGCAAAGCTCTCGCCCATTTGCGCCGAGCTTTTCCGGGACATCGACTCCGACACCGTGGACTTTGTGGACAACTACGACTCCACCATGCTGGAGCCCACGCTTTTGCCCACCACCTTTCCCAATGTGCTGGTCTCCGCCAACACCGGCATCGCCGTGGGCATGGCGTCCAATATCTGCTCCTTTAATTTAGAGGAGGTCTGTCGGACCGAGATCGAGTACCTCTCCGACCCGGACTGCGACCTCTTCCTCACTCTGCGCGCGCCGGATTTCCCCACGGGGGGCGAGGTCATCTACGAGGCCGACGCCCTGAGGGAGGTCTACGAGACGGGCCGGGGAAGCGTGAAGCTCCGGGCCCGGTGGCGGTATGACAAAAAGGAGAACCTTATCGAGATTTACGAGATACCCTACACCACCACCGCCGAGGCCATCATGGACAAGGTGGAGGAGATGGTGAAGACAGGCAAGCTCCGGGAGATTTCGGACATGCGGGACGAGACGGACCTGACGGGCTTGAAGCTCACCATCGACTTAAAGCGCGGGGTGGACCCGGAGAAGCTGATGGCGAAGCTCTTCAAGACCACTCCCTTACAGGACTCCTTCGCCTGCAACTTCAACATCCTCATCGCCGGGACCCCGAAGGTCATGGGCATCCGGGAAATATTGTCCGAGTGGACCGCCTGGCGGGAGGAGTCCGTCAGAAGGCGCGTCTTTGCGGACCTCACAAAGAAAAAGGACAGGCTCCACCTTTTGAAGGGCCTGGGGAAGATACTCCTGGACATCGACAAGGCCATTCGCATCATCCGCGAGACCGAGGAGGAGCGGGAGGTGGTGCCGAATTTGATGATCGGCTTCGGCATCGACGAAATTCAGGCCGAGTTCGTGGCGGAGATCAAGCTTCGGAACATCAACAAGGAGTACATCTTAAAGCGCCTGGAGGACATCGAGAAGCTGGAGGCGGAGATCGCGGACCTGGAGGACATCCTCAAAAACCGCCGCCGGGTCAAGACCATCATAAGGCGCGAGCTGGAGGACGTCATCAAGAAGTACGGCGAGCCCCGAAAGACCCAGATCGTCTACCCCCACGAGATCGCGGAGCCAGAGCCCGACGAGCCCGAGGACGACTATGCCGTCACGGTGTTCTTCTCGCGCGGCGGGTATCTCAAAAAGATCACGCCCCAGTCCCTGCGCATGGCCGGGGAGCAGAAGTATAAGGAGGGAGACGGCCTGCGCACATCTTTTGAGTCCAGAAACTCGGCGGAGCTCCTTGTCTTCACGGACAAATACCAGTGCTACAAGACGCGCCTTTCGGACCTTCCGGACACCAAGGCGTCGGCGCTGGGCACGTACCTGCCCACCCAGCTTAACATGGACGACGGGGAGAACGCCATCTATATCTGCGACCCCGGGGATTACAGGGGCAGCCTCCTTTTGATGTTCGAAAACGGCAAGGCGGCCCGCATCGCCCTCTCCGGCTTTGAGACAAAGACTAACCGCCGCAAGCTGACGGGGGCGTACTCCGACAAGAGCCCCCTTGTGGGCTTCATGCCCCTTGCGGAGGACACGGAGGCGGCGGCGTACACCTCCGACGGGCGATGCGCCGTCTTCTCCACGGCGCTCCTCACGGTGAAGACCACCAAGAACACCCAGGGCGTGGCCGTCCTCTCCCTTAAAAAGAACAGGACCGTCACGGAGCTCCGTGCCCTTGCGGAGACTTCCATCAAAAACGTCTCCCGCTACAGGGTCAGGACCCTGCCCACCGCCGGCGCCCTCCTGAGGGATGAGGACCGGGAGGAGCAGCAGCTGACACTTTTGGAGGAGGTGGACAATGCGTAAGGCCCTTGCCGTTTTTCTGGCGCTCACGACCGTCCTGGGCCTTTCCGGGTGCGGGAGACTGTTGGAGAGCCAGTATTCCTCCTCCAACACCCACCACACCCAGCCCCAGGGCGACCCCAGCGACGCGGATATGACCCTGGACGCCGCCAATTACGGGCAGCTCTACAACGCGGTGACCGCCTTTCTGGAGGGCGGCGCGGAGCACGGCGTCGTCCGGATCTCCGGCTACGACGGGGATATGGAATCGGACCTCTCCAGGGCCGTCACCACCGTGGCCACCTCCACGCCCCTGGGGGCGTACTGCGCCTATTACATCAACTACAATATCGTAAGGCGCGTCTCCGTCTATGAGGCGCACGTCTCCATCATCTACCGGAACTCCCCGGAGCGGGTCCGGGACGCCGTGCGGTGCGGCGACGCGCAAGCGCTGGAGGAGACCATGCACAAGGCGATCCTTGCGCGCGCCGGCACGGTGACGGTCTACACCTCGGAGGAGGCGCTGGACGCCCAGGCGGTGACGGACGCGGTGGAGCGCGCCTATTACGAAAACCCGGGGGACATCCTCTACATCCCGGACTGCACCGTTGATGCCTACCCGGAGACGGGCCCGGAGCGGCTTTTGGAGGTCAAGCTGGACTACCAATACGCCGCCTCCACGGTGGAGCAGCGCCGGAGTGAGCTTTTGGAAAAGGCCAGGGAGGTGGAGGCCTCGGCCCAGGGGGGGAGTATCCAGGAGAAGCTCCTGTCCCTGGCCGCGTTTTTCGCGGAAAATGTGACCTATGACGAATCGGTGGACCCCTCCGACGTTCAGGCGCGGCGGTATAACGCCATGACCGCCTACGGCGCTCTGGTCCAGCAAAGCGCCGTGGGGGAGGGCTTCGCCATGGCCGTGAAGGTCCTGTGCGACGATCTGGGGATCGAGTGCCACATCATCCGGGGGAGGCTCAGCAACATAAGCCACACCTGGAACCTGGTCCGTATGGACAACGGGGCGCTCTACCACCTGGACTGCTCAAGCTACAACGGCAGCGCCTCCTTCAGGAACGACGTACAGCAGATGTATTATAACTACTCCTGGGACGCCTCCCTCTACCCGAAGTGCGAGGGCGAGTCCCTCTACGGCCCGGAGTACGGTCCCCCCACCTGGGACTATCCTTAAAAATTCTTTTTTCCGGGAAAAAATAAAAATCATCTTGACAAACAGGCCGGAAGCATTTATAATGAACAGGCTTTCGGCCCTGCGGCCTTAGCTCATCTGGTAGAGCGCCACCTTGCCAAGGTGGAGGTAGCGAGTTCGAGCCTCGTAGGCCGCTCCAAAAAGAAAAACCGCCGTAAGGCGGTTTTTCTTTTTGGAGCGTAATTTCAATTCGAGGCGGGACCCTGACGGTCCGCCTCGAGCTCCCCTCCCTCCGAAGACCGAAGATTTCGGATGGGTGCGGATAAACAAAGAAACCGCCGTAAGGCGGTTTTTCTTTTTGGAGCGCCGGGGGTTATGGGGAAAAACTTAAAAAATTTGTAACGGAATGGCGTTTGGAACACATTTATTATATAGATGGCACTGGACGAAGTCCGAATTTTTATTAGAGAGGAGATAAGAGATATGGAAAAAAAGAAAGTCTTTTTTATTATGCCCTTTGAGGAGAAATTTTTTGAGGTTTATGAAGTGCTGAAGCGAACATTCGAGAAAGACTTCACGTTTTCCAATGCTGGGGAGGAGGATAACCAGCAGAATATTTTAAAAGATATTATCCAGTCAATTTATGAGGCCGATATTGTCGTAGCGGACCTGACGGGCTTGAACCCTAACGTCTTCTATGAGCTTGGAATTGCACATACGTTGAATAAAAAGACTATCATCATAACGGAAAACATTGAGGAACTACCCTTCGACCTGAGCTCCTACCGCGTAAAGGAATACAGCACGCATTTTTCAAAATTTGCGGAGTTTCAGGAAGCGGTAGGGAAGTACTTAAACGGGGCTGTTTCGGGAGAGACTTCCTTTGGTAATCCGGTAAATGATTTCCTCTCATCCAAAGATGAGCAAGAGGTAGCCCTGAAAATTTACTCTCAGGAGACAGAAATTGTCTTGAACGAGGAATCAGATCAGGGGTTTCTCGACTTTTTGGCAGAGATAGAGGATAGTTCCGAAAAACTGAACGGCGTATTGAACGAAATCAATAAAGAGACCGTCGAGCTTTCCGTGGGAATCAAAGAGAGCAATGAAACGGTTGAAAGCGTGAAGAAAACCGGCGGTTCAGGGACAGCGTCATTTATTCGGAAGGAGGCCAGAAAGGTGGCCAAGCTTACGAATGATTACAGCTCCCATTTGCGCGCGCACAATGGGGAATACATGGATTTGTGGACGATGATCGAAAAGAATACCCTGGGAATGATAAACAATCCGTATGCCTCGACCAACGTGGAGGGCCTTAAAGGATATTTACTGTCCCTGAAAGAACTCAAAAATGCCGTAAAAAATGCGCGGGGCTCCGTATATGAAATGAAAGAGAGCGTGAAAAAGCTGGGCGGGATGGAAAGAAGCCTGACCCAGGCGGTCAGGTTTTTGGAGGAAGATATGGATACGTTTTTATCCAACCTCGTGCAAACGACATCCTCTATTGACAGAATTCTCGAAAGAGGATGCCGCGTTGTCGGGCCCCTTGAGGAGTGAGTCTACAGACGCTCCACACAAAAGTTCCCTCGGCGTCCGATATATTCGGAGGGAAGGAAATTGTGAAGGGGAACCGTCATGGTTCCCCTTCACGTTAAATCGACCCCGGCGCAAAGCGCTGGGGCGGCCTTTGCCAAAGGTAAAGGCCGTTATCTGCTCCAAAAAAACGCCGGTCAAAAGACCGGCGTTTTTTCTGGAGCAGATAATGGGAATCGAACCCACCTCTACGGCTTGGGAAGCCGTCGTTCTACCGATGAACTATATCTGCGTGAAACCTACTATAACACACCTTCGGAAAAATTTCAAGAGGAATATTTAAAAAGCCCGTACATATTCTTTCATAGCGAAAAGGAGGGACGCGCTATGAAGAGACTGGCAGGGCTGATGGCGGCGGTCATACTGCTCACGGGGACGGCCTGGGCGGCGGAGCCGGAGATGGAGACGGAGCCGGTGGACGAGGACGTGCCGGAGAGCGTTTTTGACGAGACGGCCATTCCCACCACCGCCGAGGGGCTGGACATTCCGGCGCCGTCGGCGATCCTCATGGAGAAGGAGACGGGCACGGTGCTCTTTGAGAAGAACGCCGACGAAAGACTCCGTCCGGCCTCGGTGACCAAGGTCATGACCATCCTCCTCATTGTGGAGGCGGTGGACTCCGGGGCGCTGAAGCTCACCGACACCATCACCTGCTCGGCCTACGCCGCCGGCATGGGTGGGAGCCAGGTGTTTTTGGAGGAGGGGGAGCAGATGCCCCTCTCGGAGATGCTCAAGTGTATCGTGGTGGCCTCGGCCAACGACGCCGCCGTGGCCGTGGCGGAGCATATGGCTGGCAGCGAGCAGGCCTTCGCCGCCATGATGAACGACCGCGCCCGGGAGCTGGGGATGTCCAACACCCATTTTACCAACTGCACGGGGCTCATGGACGATCCGGAGCATCTGACCACCGCCCGGGACATCGCTATCATGAGCCGGGAGCTCATACGCCACGACTGGATCAAGGAATACACCACCATCTGGATGGACTCGATCCGGGACGGCGAATTCGGCCTTTCCAACACCAATAAGCTGGTGCGCTACTACGAGGGGGCCACGGGGCTCAAGACCGGCTACACCTCCTCTGCGGGGCATTGTTTGTCCGCCACGGCCCAGCGCGACGGGGTGGAGTACATCGCCGTGGTGCTCCACTGTGACACCAGCGCCGACAGATTCGAGAGCGCCAAGACGCTCTTAAGCTACGCCTTCGGGGCCTACACCGTTGTCTCGCCGCAACCCACGGAGGTCCTGCCGCCCATCCCCGTGACGCTGGGCCGGGCCGACTACGTCCAGCCGGTGCTGGGCGGGGAGCCGAAGCTCCTGGTGCGGAAAAGCGACGCCGGGGCCCTGGAGACCACGGTGGAGCTATCCGAAGCCCTCACCGCCCCGGTGGAGGCCGGGAGCGTGGTGGGGACCATGACCGTCAAACTCGCCGGCGAGACCCTATCCGAGACACCCATCATCGCCCCGGACGCCGTGGCGCGCATCACCTGGTGGGACGTGATGCGCCGGATGCTGGGAATGATGTTTTGCGGAAACGAGTAGGGCACCCGTAAGGGCCGAGACCCGCGGGAATGCCCTTGGGTGCACCGTGCCGGCCCG
>CANQZF010000063.1 GCA_947628265.1 uncultured Oscillospiraceae bacterium | reverse complement strand
GGAGTCCGAGGACGACGCCTTCGTGGCGGGCCACGCCTCCTCCGCCATCTCCACGGCCCTGGGGATGGCCCGGGCCAGGACACTTTTACACGAGGACTACGCCGTCATCGCCGTGGTGGGGGACGGGGCCCTCACCGGCGGGCTCTCCTACGAGGCGCTGTGCGACGCCGGGGCCTCCAACGAGCCCATCATCGTCGTCCTCAACGACAACGGCATGTCCATCACGAAAAACGTGGGGGCCATGGCAAGATACCTCTCCCGCCTTCGCTTAAAGCACGGCTACATCGCCTTTAAAAACGGCTACCGGTGGCTGATGCGCCGCGTTCCCGGGGGCAAGTGGATCTACAACATGACCCACAAGCTCAAAAGGGCCGTGAAGGAGGCCATCTTCCCCTGCTCCATGTTTGAGGACATGGGCTTTACGTACTTAGGGCCGGTGGACGGCCACAACTTAAAGTCCCTGACGAATGCCCTGAAGGTGGCCCGGGAGGCCAAAGAGCCGGTGCTGGTCCACGTCATCACCCAAAAGGGCAAGGGCGTCCCCTTCGCCGAGGAGAACCCAGACGCCTTCCACGGCATCAAGGGCTTCGACCCCGAGACCGGCGCCATCGCCCCCTCCCGGGAGGGCTTTTCCGACGTGTTCGGTCGGGAGCTGTGCGCGCTCGCCGAAGAGGACGGGCGCGTCGTGGCCATCACCGCCGCCATGCCCTCCGGCACGGGGCTTACGGAGTTTTCTAAACGCTTTCCGGACCGCTTTTTCGACGTGGGCATCTGCGAGGGCCACGCCGCCTCCATGGCGGGGGGCATGGCCCACCGGGGGCTTATCCCGGTGTTCGCGGTGTACTCCACGTTTTTACAGAGAAGCTACGACATGCTCCTCCAGGACATGGCCCTGGGCCGGGAGCATGTGGTCCTGGCCGTGGACCGGGCCGGTATCTCCGGCGAGGACGGGGAGACCCACCAGGGCAGCATGGACGTGAGCTTCCTCTCCGCCATCCCCAACATGACCATTTGGTCCCCGGCGAGCTTCGGGGAGCTGCGGGATATGCTGCGCGTCGCCGTTTTTGAGGAGACCGGCCCCGTGGCCGTCCGCTACCCCAAGGGCGGCGAGGGGAGATACACCGACGGCGGCGCGGAGCCCACAAAAATACTGCGCCCCGGGAGGGATTTCACCTTAGTTACCTACGGCATTACGGTGAACGCCGCCCTGGAGGCGGCGGAGGCCCTTCATCAAGAGGGCATTGAAATCGAGATCGTGAAGCTGGGCCGGATAAAGCCCCTGGACTTGGGGCCTGTGGAGGCGTCCGTTCGCCGCACCCGCCGCCTTTTGGTGGCGGAGGAGTCCGTGGAGGCCGGGGGCGTGGGGGAGCGGGTCGCCGCGCGCCTCACGACAGAGGGCATAGCCCTGAAATCCCTGGTCCTCAAAAACCTGGGGGACGCGTTCCTGCCCCAGGGGACCCAGGCGGAGCTGCGGCGGACCCGGGGCCTGGACGGGGACTCCCTGGCACAGGCCATCACGGAGGAATTGAGGGCGGAGAAGGAAAATGGCAAAGACGAGACTTGACGTGCTCCTTGTGGAGCGGGGCCTTGCGGACAGCCGCGAGAAGGCCCGGGCCGTCATCATGGCGGGGGAGGTCTTCGTGGACGGGCAGCGCTCGGATAAGCCCGGCACGGCCTACGCCCCGGAGGTGAATATCCAGGTCCGGGGCGGCGGACAGAAGTACGTCTCCCGGGGCGGGCTGAAGCTGGAGCGGGCCTTGGACTACTTCGGCGGGGACCCCGGGGGGAAGGTGTGCCTCGACTGCGGCGCCTCCACCGGGGGCTTTACGGATCTCATGCTCCAAAGGGGCGCTAAAAAGGTCTACTCCGTGGACGTGGGCTACGGGCAGCTGGCCTGGAGCCTTCGGAACGACGAGCGGGTGGTGGTCATGGAGAAGACCAACGCCCGGTATTTGACGCCGGATATGTTCCCGGAGAGGCCGGAGCTTGCCTCCATCGACGTGAGCTTCATCTCCCTCTCCCTCATCCTCCCGGCGGTGCGGGGGGTGCTGACCGAGGACGGGGAGGTCTTCTGCCTTGTAAAGCCCCAGTTTGAGGCCGGGCGCGAGAAGGTGGGCAAAAAGGGGGTCGTCCGGGAGCCGGAGACCCACATGGAGGTCCTGGAGGCGTTTTTCAAAAACGCGGAAAACGCCGGCTTTTTTGTGGAGAACATCACCTGGTCCCCCATCCGGGGGCCGGAGGGGAATATCGAGTTTCTCGGTCACCTTGTGAGCCGGGAGTGTGTCTGCCGTGCCAAGATCGCGGAGGTGGTCCGTGAGGCCCACGGGCTTTTGCGGGGGTAGCATATGGACAAGGTGATCTTATTTGCAAATCCCCGGCGGGACCCGGAGCTCCGGTACTGCCGGGAGGTCCGGGAGATGCTGGAGGGGCTTTGCATCCCCTACGGCGTCTGTACGGAGCTTTCGGACCTACCCGAGCTTGCCCGGGGCGCGGGGATGGCCGTCACCTTCGGCGGCGACGGGGCCATCCTACGGGCCGCCCGGGCGCTTGCGCAGACGGAGGTCCCCATTTTGGGCATCAATCTTGGGCACAAGGGCTTCATGGCGGAGCTGGAGGTCCGGGAGCTGGAGCTTGCCCGGGAGGCCTTTCAGGACCGCTTCACCGTGGAGGAACGGATGATGGCGGACGTGACCCTCTTCCGGGAGGGGACGGCGCTTCTCCATGACTTCGCCCTCAACGAGGCGGTGGTGGGCAGCGTCGCCCGGGTCATCGGCATCAGCGTCTACGGCGACGGGCGGAGGATCACGGGCTTTGACGGCGACGGGGTCATCGTCTCCACCCCCACGGGCTCCACGGCCTATTCGCTGTCGGCGGGGGGCCCCATCGTGGAGCCCACGGCCAAGAGCCTTATCGTGACGCCGGTCTGTCCCCACGTGCTGTCGGCCCGGAGCTACGTTTTGGCCCCGGACAGGACCGTGACGGTGGAGCTTTCGGAGCTCCGGGGCCGGGGGGCGTACCTCTCCGTGGACGGCGGGGAGGAGCTGGAGCTTTGCGAGCGGGACCGCATCGAGGTCCGGCGCTCTACCCTCGCGACAAAGCTCGTGCGGGTCACCGGGCGCAGCTTTTATGAGAAGGTCAGCGAGAAATTGGGGGAGAGAGCATGAAAAACGAACGCCATCGGAGAATTCTTGAAATTATCTCCGCTAAGAAAATAGGCACGCAAAACGAGCTCATCGCGGAGCTTCGGCGGGAGGGCTTCAACGTCACCCAGGCCACGGTTTCCCGGGACATCCGGGAGCTTCGGGTCTCCCGGGAGCTGGGCCGGGACGGCCAGCCTTACTACGCCTCCCCGGAGGACAGGACGGTGGACGTGGAGACGCGGCTTCGGAACATTTTTAAAGAGTGCGTCACCAGCGCCGCCAGGGCCCAGAACATCGTAGTCATCAAGACCCTCCCCGGCCTCGCCCCGGCGGCCTGCAGCGCCGTGGACAAGATGAAAATCCGCGCCCTCGTGGGCACCATCGCCGGAGACGACACCGCCTTCATGGCCATGACCGACGACGACGCGGCGGAGGATTTTTGCCGGTGGGTGGAGGAGAATATTTAAAAGGATGCCGCCCTTTTGGGCGGCGGGATTTACTTTTCTCCCTTTGATTTCGTCAAAGTGAGAAAAGTAACAAAAGAGGTAAACCGACCAAGGGGCACTGCCCCTTGGAACCCCGTTGGGTGCTCTGTGACCGTTGGCGTGTGCTTTGTATCGGCGGGACGGCTCCCGCAGTGGTGGACGATGGCTATGGGTGGAACCATATCCGCGCGGATGTGGTCGTATTGAAAAGCGTCTACGTCCGCGCAAGCCCGAATTATAAATTCGGGCGCCGCTGCCCTGGTGGTGGACGGTAGAGGTTGCGTTTACGCTTTGCCGCGCTGCCTGGGTGCTTGTCGTGTGGTAATCGTCAGACCAGCGTCTATATCCGCTGGCGCTGGCGCTGCGCGCCTCGCGCCTCGCTAGTGCGCTTCCAAACACCGCCGTACGGGCCGCCGCCCACGGCGGCCCATTCCCCAATTATTGCCGCACTACCTTATAACGCCGTAGGGGTCGCCGTCCCCGGCGACCCGTCCCTCAGTTTTCATCCGTGCCCCAATCAACGCGCAAATGCCCCGTACGGGCCGGACACCTGGCCGGCCCATCCCCCGTCCACCGCCGCACCTCCGAACAACGCCGTACGGGCCGCCGCCCACGGCGGCCCACCCCTGTCTACTACCGCGCCCCAAATCAACGCCATCTGCGCCGTCACCCCCCACTTCTTCACTTTTCACTATTACCTATTACTTCAACTGGAGGCTTTCCTTATGCTCAATTTGCTCCACATTGAGAATATTGCCGTCGTTGAGCGGGCGGATATTGAATTTGGGCCGGGGCTCAACGTGCTGACGGGGGAGACCGGGGCCGGGAAGTCCATTGTCATCGACGCGCTGGAGGCGTCTCTGGGCTGGCGTACCAGCCGGGAGCTGGTGCGGACCGGGGCCGGGAGCGCCCTGGTCACGGCCACCTTCACCGGCGCGGAGGTCGCCGGGTGGTGTGAGGAGAACGGCATCGAGTATGAGGGCGAGCTTGTGCTGACCCGGCGCATCACCGACGACGGGAAGAGCGCCTGCCGGGTAAACGGGACCCCCGTCTCCGCCGTACAGCTGCGGGAGCTGGGCCTCCGGCTCATCGACATCCACGGCCAGGGCGACGGGCAGAGGCTTACGAATGAGAAATGGCACCTCTCGTACCTGGACGGGTACGGCGACACCCGGGAGGAGCTGGAAAGCTACAGACAGGCTTATCGGGAGTATAAGGCTGTCTCGGAGGAGCTCCGGGCCCTCGCCATGGACGAGGGGGAGCGGGAGCGGCGCGTGGATATGCTGAACTTCCAGATAAAGGAGCTGGAGCGGGCCCGGCTGACGCCCGGGGAGTACGAGGAGAAGCAAAAGCGCCGGGACTTTTTGAAAAGCGCCGGGCGGCTCTCCGACGCCGTGCGGGACGCCGCCGCGTGTCTTAGGGGGACCGAGCGCTCCGACGGGGCGGTGAGCCTCATCGAGTCCGCCGCCGGCGGCATCGGCTACGCCACCCGCTGGTCTGAGGAGCTGACAGGGCTGGCCCAGAAGCTCAATGACCTCAAATACGCCGCCGAGGACGCCGCCGAGGACCTGCGGGACATGGAGTCCCGGCTTGAATTCTCCCCGGAGGAGCTGGACGAGCTGGACGCGCGGCTGGACACCCTCAAGCGCCTGATGCGCAAGTACGGCGGCAGCGAGGAGGCGGCGCTGGAGACGCTGGACCGGGCCAAAAAGGAGCTCCAGGAGATCGAATTTTCCGACGAGCGGATAAAAAAATTGGAGGTCGATCTGGCCTCGGCCAAGCACCGGGCCAATAAGCTGGCCGCCGCCCTGACGGAAAAGCGAAAAAAGGCGGCGGAGGAGCTTGCGCGGGCCATCGAGGGGGAGCTCAAGAGCCTCTCCATGGCGGGAGCCGGCTTCACGGTGGAGATGACCCCCCGGGAGCTGGGCCCCGACGGGGCGGACGAGGTGCGGTTCCTCATGGCCGCCAACGCCGGGGAGAGCATGGGGCGCATCGTGAAAGTGGCCTCCGGCGGCGAGCTTTCCCGGATCATGCTGGCTATGAAAACCGTCCTCTCCCGGGCGGACACTGTGGGGGCCATGGTGTTTGACGAGATCGACACCGGCGTCTCCGGCATCGCCGCCCAGCGGGTGGCGGAGAAGCTGGCCGCCATCGGGGCGGACAAGCAGGTCATCTGCGTCACCCACCTACCCCAGATCGCGGCCATGGCGGACGAGCAGTTCTCCATCGAAAAGCGGGTGGAGGGCGGCCGCACCTACACCAGCGTCACGCGCCTTGACGGGGAGGGCCGCCAAAACGAGATCGCCCGCCTCACGGGCGGGGACAACGTCACGAAAACCACGCTTCTGGCCGCCAGGGAGCAGCTGGAGGCGGCGGAGAAATTCAAGAAAGGGGCAAAAAAGTGAAAAAGATACGCCTTGGAAGGACCGAACTCATGGTGACCCGCACCGCCTTTGGGGCCCTCCCGGTGCAGAGGCGCACCAAGGAGGACGGCGCGCGGCTCTTGCGGATGGCTTATGAGGCCGGCATCAACTTCTTCGACACCGCCAACGCCTACTCCGACTCCGAGGAGAAGATCGGCATGGGCCTCTCGGACGTGCGGAGCGACATCGTCATCGCCACCAAGTCCGGCGGCGGGGACTACAAGACCGTCAAGCGCCACATCGAGATGAGCCTGGAGCGGATGCGCACCGACTACATAGACCTTCTCCAGTTCCACAACCCCGCCGTGCTCCCGGACCCCGCCGACCCCGACGGCCCCTACGCCGCCGCGCTGGAGGCTAAGAAAAAGGGGTATATCCATCACATCGGCATCACAAACCACCGTTTGAATATTGCCCACGCCGCCATCGAGAGCGGGAATTTCGAGACGCTCCAGTTCCCCTTCAGCTACCTTGCCGGGGAGCAAGAGCTGGAGCTTGTGAGAAAATGCAAGGAGCATGACATGGGCTTCATCGCCATGAAGGGCCTTGCCGGCGGGCTCCTCACCAACGTCACCCTGTGCCGGGCCTTCATGAACCAGTTCGACAATGTGGTCCCCATCTGGGGCATCCAGTTTGAGGACCAGCTGAAGGAGTGGATAGACGCGGAGAACGCCGAGCCCACCATGACCCCGGAGCTCCGGGCGGAGCTTGAAAAGGAGAAGAAGCTCCTGGCGGGGTCCTTCTGCCGGGGGTGCGGGTACTGTCTGCCGTGCCCCGCGAATATCGAGATCTTCACCATGGCCCGCCTCGACATGCTGCTTCTGCGCTCCCCCTGGCAGCAGTACATGACCGACGAGTTCCACGAAAAGGCCATGAAGATGCGGGACTGCCTCCACTGCCGCGCCTGCGCCTCCCGCTGCCCCTACGGCCTCGACACCCCGGCCCTCATCGAATATAACCTCAAAAACTACGAGAAATTCTACGCCGAGCACAGGGACCAGGTATAAAAAAACACCCCCGGAGGGGTGTTGACATAATTCGACAAAGGTGGTAAACTGTGAGCCGGGAAGCTGCGGGGAAACGCGGCGTCCCGGCTCATAGAAAACGGCGGCGGTTTGGCTCACTCCCTTACGAAAGGGGGGATAGCCCGTGCCTATCACGATCACGTTCCATCCGTGGTTTTTCACGGTCACGATACGTATAGACCTGGATAGACGCAAAAACCGCCACTCCGCCAAGTGACGATTTTTGCGTTTGCTAAATAGTAAACAAAAGATAATCATTTTGCGGAGCCAAACCGCTTGTCGATGACCGGGCGCCGCGTCAACCGCAGCGACCCTTTATCTGAGACTATTATACCCCCAGCTCCCGCCCCTGTCAAGACGTATATTTTCCAATCAAATCGTCCGTTTTGGAGCGGACAAATAATTTGTTGACATAATTCGACAAAAGTAGTAAAATATGAGCCGGGAAGCTGCGGGGAAACGCGGCGTCCCGGCTCATAGAAAACGGCGGCGGTTTGGCTCACTCTCCTTGATGAAAGGGGGGACAGCCCGTGTCTATTACATTGACTTTCTACTGGCGTGGATATAAATTCACCGTACATGTAGAAGAAGATAGACGCAAAAACCGCCACTCTGGCAAGTGACGGTTTTTGCTTTTGCCGTGACGGTATGTTGCGGTAAACTGCAAACCCAAACTTTGCGGAGCCAAACCGCTTGTCGATGACCGGGCGCCGCGTCAACCGCAGCGACCCTTTATCTGAGACTATTATACCCCCGAATCCTGCCCCTGTCAAGAATAATGCGCAAGGTTCAACTAAAAATAGAATTGACAAATCGGAAATTCCATCGTAAAATCATATGGAAAACGCGATGAAGGGCGCAAGTAGCCTGACGGCATCCCGCGCAGAGAGACCCCGGCCGGTGGAAGGGGGAGGGGAACGGCAGGTGAATACGGCCCGGAGCGGCGGGGCGAACGGTTTTCCCAGTAGCTTTCGACGGGTGCGCCCGATAGAGCGCGTGGAGTCTTCGACTCCGTGAGGCGGCGTTTGCGAGAACGCCGCGTTCAGAGGTGGTACCGCGTTTTAACGCCCTCTTTCCCCCATGGGGAGAGAGGGTTTTTCGTTATAAAGGGGGTGAGAGGCTATGGAAAAGAATGTTTGTCTGCGCTGCGGCGGCCACATGCGCTTTGTGGGCCGGGAACAGCTTCAAAAGGGGAAGACCGGGTTCTTCCTGGGCGACTGGCCAAACCTTCTTGCCGGGGCCTACGAGGTGGAGGTCTACGTCTGCGATGATTGCCATAAAATGGAGTTCTACGCCGCCGAGGAGCTTGCGTCCCGGGAGGAGCCAGAGGACATGGGCACCATGGAGAAGGCGGCGTGCCCCTACTGCGGGACCATGCACGAGCTGGACGACGCCGTGTGCCCCTATTGCGGCAAG
>CANQZF010000062.1 GCA_947628265.1 uncultured Oscillospiraceae bacterium | reverse complement strand
TGGAGCTGGTGGACGGATTCGAACCCCCGACCTGCTGATTACAAATCAGCTGCTCTACCAGCTGAGCTACACCAGCATTCCGTTTCATCAGCAAGGGTTATGATAACAAAAATCAGCCGGTTTGTCAACAGCTATTTTGATTTTTTCTTGTCTATCCCTTAATTTTTTGGGCGGTGGACTCGATGAGGTCGCAGATCCTCGCCGCGGAGTTCTGGGGAAGAACGCTGTGCTGGCAGCGCAGCATCTCCTCCCGCGCGGTCTCGTCCAGAAGGCTGTCACAGGCGTCCGGGAGCTGGCTTTTCGGCCTTTTCACCGGCACGGACATGCCGTTTTCGGAGAAAAACGCCATATTCCGAGTCTCGCACCCGGGGATGGGCGTCACGTGTATGAGGGCCGTGCCGATGACGGCGGCCTCGGTGGAGGACAGTCCCCCCGGCTTGGAGATAAAGAGGTCCGACGCGCGCATATAGTCGGCGATGTCGGAGGTGTACCCCAAAAGGGCGCACTTCCCCCCGTAATCCCGCCTGAGCCCGTCGTAAAGGGCCCGGTTGCTACCGCAGACCACGATGATCCGGGCATGGCGGTAGTGCTTTAAAAGCGTCCCCACCGTCTCATTGAGGTTCCCCGCGCCGATACTGCCGCCGGCCACCAGAATATAGAGCTTCTCCGGGTCCAGTCCCAACCGGGCTCTGGCCCCGGCCCGGTCCCCTCCTCTGGCGAACTCACGCCGGACGGGGATGCCCAGAGGCATCAAGCGCTCAGGAGGGATGCCACGGGAGACAAACTCCTCCGTCAAAGGCGCGGCGGGGATGATGTAGTAGTCGCAGTCCGTCTCCGCCGTAAAGGGGATGCAGGTGTAGTCCGTGGCGATGAAATACGTGGCCGGGACGCGCATCCCCCGGCGCTTCATATTCGTTATGATCTCCGCCGGGAAGAGGTGGGGCATGACGATGGCGTCGCAGGGGTGCTCGGAGAGATATTTTTCCAAAATCGGCCCCATGCCCCGGTTCACGTAATAGACCGGGGAGCGCCCCGGGATCCGGCTGACGGCTCCCCCCAGGGCGTAGAGGGCGCCGAAGGCGGAGGGGGCCCTCTGGGCCATGGAGATATACGCGTTGCTCACCGCTGACGAGGTGCGCGGGCCGTTCAGCAGATACGGGTCCATGAAGGTCACGCTGTGGCCCCGGGCCGTCAGCTCCTGCTCGATAGCGCGGCCTGCGGAGTTGTGGCCGCCGCCGGTGCCGCAGGAAAGGATCAGCGCATCCATAAAAGCTTGACCTCTAAACTCTCTTTTTCCTCACGGCTCAGGGCCATCCGTAGGCACACCAGGGCCGCGATGGCCAGAAACCCCACAAAGACGTGGGGCACGACCCGCCGCACCAGCATCAGCCCCACGCCAAGGAGGTAGGCGGCGATGGTCCGGTAGTAGTGGGGCGAGACCTTCACGACCACGGACAGGAATATGAACGCCGCTGCGAACAGCAAAAGCGGCCTTATGTACGGGATGAGCCCCGCCAGGACCCCGAAGGTGACGGCGATGCCCTTGCCGCCGTGGAATTCGTGGAAGATGGGGAAGATGTGCCCCAGCACCGGGGCGGTCATGACCATGGGAAGGCCCCAGCCGTTGAGCCCGCCGGTCCGCACGTAGAAGAGCACGGGCAGAGCGCCCTTGGCAAGCTCAAAAAGAAGCGTCAGCGTGCCGCACCAGAAGCCCCCGTATTTATAGGCGTTGGAGGTGCCGGGGTTTTTGTCCGCGCTCTCGGCGTACCGCTCCCGCACGCCGAAGATGTTCCCGAAGACATTGGCGTAGAGGATGTTGCCCGAAAGGTAGCCGATAAGGATAAAAATAAGCGTTCTTCCCATACCCCGTTCCCCCATTTCTCTCGTCTTTGCGGTCTCCCGCCGCTCTTTGCGGATTATAATGTGTTATAGCACATTTTGGGGAAGAATTCAATAGGGGAAAGGGAAAAGAATGCCGGGCCCTCCGGGGTTTTTAAAAGGATGCCGCCCTTTGGGGCGGCGGGATCTACTTTCCACTCTTTGATTTCGTCAAAGAGTGGAAAGTAGCAAAGGGGAGAAAACGACCAAGGGGCAGTGCCCCTTGGAACCCGTTTGGTGCTCTGTAGCTTCGGGTCTCTACCGTATACTGGCGGGTCGGCTCCCGCAGAGGTGGACGATACATCTGGGTGGAACCATATCCGCGCGGGTGTTATCGAATTGAGAAGCGTCTACGTCCGCGTAAGCCCGAATTATAAATTCGGGCGACGCTGCCCGGGCGGTAGACGGCAGTCTCTGCGTCTACCCTCCGCCGCGCTGCCTGGGTGGTTGTCGTGTGGTAATCAGTAGAGAAGCGTCTATATCCGCTGGCGCTGGCGCTTTGCGCCTCGCGCATCGCTGGTGCGGTGCGCTTCCCGCCGTACGGGCCGCCGCCCACGGCGGCCCATTCCCCCGTCTACCGCCGCACCCTCAACCACCGCCGTACAGTCCGCCGCCCAAATTGCCCCTCCCTCCGGGAGGGGGTAGGGGTGGGGGTCAAATCAGCGGCCCAACGGGCCGCAACCTCTTTTGCCTTCCCCGCAGGGCGGGGAAGGTGGCGCGTTAGCGACGGATGAGGTGAGAAGGTACGTTCATCTGAGCGCTTCCCAAGTCGCTACCTTCTCACCTCACCCCTGCCCCTCCCCGCCCTGCGGGGAGGGCTTTCAAAAGGAGCGGCTTCGCCGCAATTTTTATTAGCCCCTCCCTCCGGGAGGGGTGCCCGAGCGCAGCGATGGGCAGGGTGGGTCCGTATATCCGTCTACACCCCCACCCCCTGCCCCCTCCCAAGGGGAGGGGCACTAAACCTTACCTCCCATACGCCGTACGGGCCGCCTCTTTTGCCGGCCCATCCCTTTTTATCCCAAATTCCTCTCGAAAAACGCCAGCACCTCTCCCCATTTTGCCTCGCGGTCCTGTTTCTCGTTCAAAAACTCGTGCCGCGAGCCCTCGAAAAGGCGCAGGGTGACGTTTGTCATGCCGGCGCGCTCGTAGTAGTCCCGGAGCTTTTTGACGCCCTCGCCCATGTCCCCCACGGGGTCCTGGGCGCCGGAGATGAGGAGCACCGGGAGGTCCCGGGGGAGTCCGGCGGCGTAGGCGGGGGTGTAGAGGCCCCGGAGGCCCCGGAAGAAGTCCCAGTAAAACCGGGCGGAGCAGACGAAGCCGCAGAAGGGGTCGGCCTCGTAGGCGGCGTTGTTCTCCGGGTCGGCGGAGATCCACTTGCCGTCGGGGAAACACTTGGCGTAGGCCCCGAAAGAGAGGCTGTCGATGAGCTTCGCGGGGGATTTTTCCGGCATGAGGCCCGCCACAACGGTCCCCAGGTACACGTCGAAGTCCTTTTTGTAGCTGCTGCCGCCGATGACGGCGCCCCGGACCTTGTCCCCATAGCGGCCTATGTACGCCTGGGTGATAAAGGAGCCGAAGGAGAAGCCGAAGATGAAATTGGGAATTCCCGGATAGCGGCGCTTTATCTCGTCGGTGATGGCGGCCTCGTCCCGGAGGATGTCCCCGAACATGTCACCCTTGCAGTAGCCCAGACTCTCCGGGTCCGTGAGGCCGTGGCCCCGGTGGTCGTCAGCCAGGACCACAAAGCCCTGTTCGTTCAAAAACCGGGCGAAGGGCTCGTACCGGGCGGCGTGCTCAGCCATGCCGTGGACGATCTGCACCGCGCCCCGGGGCTCCTTTACCTCGGTCCACTCATGAATGTGGAGCTCCTTGCCGTCAAAGCTTTTAAAGGTCATGCGTCTCATCCTTTCTATAGTACATCCGCGCCTCGTAAGGCCGCAAACGGTCCGCCGGGCCCTCGTAGTTGCCTATGAGCGTCTGCGCCCCCTCAAACTCCCCGGGGAGGTCAAAGGGCTGTTCCCGGGAGGTGAAATTGCAGACCACAAGCAGTCTCTCCCCCGCCGTCCTTCTCGTGTAGGCGAAGACCTCCCGGTTTTCCGGGTCCAGGAGGGTAAATTCCCCGTCCCGGAACACCACATAGTGTTTGCGGAGGGCGATGAGCTTCTGATAGAAGTAAAAAACGGAATTCTTGTCCTCCAGCGCGGCCCGGACGTTTATCTCCTTATAGTTGGGGTTCACGGCAAACCAGGGCGTCCCGGTGGTGAACCCGGCGTTCTCCCCGTCCGTCCACTGCATGGGCGTGCGGGCGTTGTCCCGGCTGCGGGCGTGGATGGAGGCCATCACGTCCTCCTCCCGGTACCCTCTCGCCATGCGCTCCTCATAGAGGTTCCGGGTCTCGATGTCCTCATATTCCCCGATGGGCAGGGCGATGTTGGTCATGCCCAGTTCCTCGCCCTGGAAGATGTAGGGCGTGCCCTCCAGCCCGTAGAGCATGGCGGCCAGCATTTTGGCGGACTCCACCCGGTACTGCCCGTCGTCCCCCCAGCGGGAGACGATGCGGGGAAGGTCGTGATTATTGAGGAAGAGGCTGTTCCACCCCCTGCCGTGGAGCTCCCTCTGCCACCGCTCAAGGCACCGCTTGAGCTTTACGAGGTCCAGGGGGACGGGGTCCCACTTCTCGCCCTGTTGGTCAAGGCAGATGTGCTCAAATTGGAAGACCATGGAAAGCTCGCTACCGTCCGGGGCGCTCCAGCGCTTGGCCTCCTCCACGTCGGCGCTCCACGCCTCCCCCACGGTGACAAGCCCCGGCTCACAAAAGGCCTCCCGGCTCAGCTCCCGGATATATTCGTGGAGCTTTGGCCCCCGGGCGGTGATTTTTTTGTCCGGCTCCTTGGCCACGGAGTCGATGACGTCGAGGCGGAAGCCCTCCACGCCCTTTTTGACCCAGAAGCGGATCATGTCGTAGAGCTCCCGGCGGACGGCGGGGTTATCCCAGTTGAGGTCCGGCTGTTTCACGGCGTACTGGTGGAAGTAATACTGCCCAAGCGCCGGCACGTACTCCCACGCGGGGCCCCCGAAGCAGGCCCGCATGTCATTGGGCGGCGTCCCCGGCTCCCCGTCCCGCCAGACATAGTAGTCGTGGTAGGGATTGTCCCGGCCGCGCAGCGCCTCCCGGAACCACCTGTGCTCGTCGGAGGTGTGATTGAGCACCAGGTCCATGATGATGGAGATGCCCCGCTTTTTCGCCTCCCGGATGAGGCGGTCCATGTCCTCCATGGTCCCGAAGGGCGGCCAGATGGCCTGATAGTCGGAGATGTCGTAGCCGTTGTCCGCCTGGGGCGAGGCGCACACCGGCGAGAGCCAGATGCCGTCCACCCCCAGCTTTTCAAGGTAGTCCAGCTTTTCGATGACGCCGGGGAGGTCCCCGATGCCGTCGCCATTCGTGTCCAGAAAGCTCTTGGGGTAAATTTGATAAAAGACCGCCGATCTCCACCAGCCGAATTTTGTCTTGTCAAGCACGCTCCCCGCCCCCTTCTATCTCCTCCAGCTTCTCATAGACCCGCAAAAGCTCCCCCACGCTCCACGCCTGGGCGAAGCACCCCTTGGAGGGCCCCGGCTCCAGGCCGTCGTAAATTTCCGGGATTTGCCCCACGCACCCCTCCCGGAGGATGTCCGGCATGGTGGAGAGCATCCCCCGGACCTCTCGCGCGGCCTCTTTTGTCTCCCCGTGGACCTTCAGATAGGCAAGATAGAACGCCCCCAACGGGAAAGGCCACACCGTGCCCTGGTGGTAGGCCATGTCCCGCTCTGTTTGCGGCCCGCCGTAGGTGGGGTGGAACTCCGGGTCCTCCGGGGAGAGGGTCCGAAGGCCAAGGGGGGTGTAGAGGTGCCGGTAAACCGCCTCCGCCACCCGCTTTTCCCGCTCCGGGGGGAGCATGGTAAAGGGCATGGTGACGGCCCAGATCTGGTTGCACCGCAGCTGTGTCTCCGCCGGGGTGCCGGAGAGGACGTCCCGGAGATACCCCCGGTCCTCCATCCAGAATTTCTCGTTAAAGGAGCGCTTCACCGTCTCGGAAAGGGCGAGATAGTCCCCGCCGTCCTCCCCCGCAAGGGGGCTGAGCTCCGCCAAAACCCGCAGAGCGTTATACCAGTAGGCGTTAATCTCCACGGGCTTTCCGTGGCGGGGCGTGGGCAGGATGTCCCCCACGCGGACGTCCATCCACGTCACCTGGTCTAAGCCCTCCCCGGCGGAGATGAGGCCATCCGCGTCCATTTTGATGGCGTAGCGGGTGCCGGTTTTGTAAGCCTCCACGATGTTTTTTAAGGTTTGCCACGCCTCCCGGACAAAAGCCGCGTCCCCGGTGCGGCGGTAATAGAGCCACACGCTGTTTACAAAAAGGAGCGGCGCGTCGGCGGAGTTGTACTGGGGCTCCTCCTGCCCCTCCGGGAAGTAGTTGGGCAGAAGGCCCTCCCGCTCGTAGTGGATGAAGGTGCGCAGGATGCTTTTGGCGTCCTCAAACCGGCCCGTGGAGAGGGTGCAGCCGGGGAGGGCGATCATGGTGTCCCGGCCCCAGTCCCCGAAAAAGGGGTACCCGGCGATGACGGTCTTCCCGCCCGTGGAGGTCCGGTAGGCCACGAAGTCCCCGGCGGCCCGGGCCAGGGCCTTCGCCTCCGGGGCGGCAAGGCCGCAGCTCTCCTCCCGGCGGCGGTTCTCCTCAAAAGACGCCGCCACGATCTCCGGGCCCGTCCTGCCGGTTTCCGTGTCGGAGAAGGTCAGCCACAGCGCCCCCCTCTCCCCCGCCGGGACGGTGACGCCGGCGGCATAGCACACAACCCCCAGGCCCCAGGCGGGGCGTCCGTCCTTCGCGTCGTCCGGGTAGTCCATCCGCTCAAAGGCCACAGGGACCGGGCGCAGTTTGACGCTGGCCGCCACACGGGCGCGAAGGCCGGAGGCCCGGACGGCCCCGTCCCGGTACTCCACGGGGAAGGGCTTTTGGGGCGGCTCCCCCTTCTGGGCGAACTGGAAAACCGGGGTGACGGTCAAATTGCAGGGCTTGGCGCTGTGGTTTTCGATCTCATACGTCACCGCCGAGGCGTTCTCCCCCGGCATCATGCCGCATCGGCGGCGGACAGTGACGCCGCCCTTTTCCCATCGCCACTCCGGGCCGTGCTCCCAGGTGAAGGCGACCCGCTCCGGCCCTTCGGCGTCCAGCTCCTCCCGGACAAGGTGGACCAGGGTGTAGCGCCGGCTGGGGGACACCGCCGCCACCAGGAGCCCCTGGTCGCAGCGGGTGACGGAAAAGTCGTTGGACCCGGACATGAACCCGCCCAGGCCGTTGGTCAGCAGCCAGCAGCCCCCGTTTTCCGGGGTCTGGCTGGGATCTTCAAAGGTAAATCGCATGAGAACGCCTCCCTGAAAAAACTCCCCGGCCGACCCAGGTCAGCCGGGGGTGTTTAAAACGCGCTATTACTTGGACTTCTTGGGCTTTCTGAAGCGGTAGATGGCGTAGCCCGCAAGGGCGCCGGCCACTGCGGCGATGGCGGCGGCGATGCCCACCACCAGCGCGGTGGAGGGTCCGGCCTCCTCGCCCCGCACCAGCACGAGAGCCGAGATGGGCGCGACGGTGGCCTCGCCGGTGAAGCTGCCGATGACCTCGGTGCCGGCCTTCTCGCCGTCGATGTAGACGTCCCACTTGTACCCCTTGGGCAGGGCGATCTTCTGCGCCTCCTCGGAGGCGTTGAAGATGACGTAGATGCTGTCGGCCGTCTCGCCGTTGAGCCCGCCACGGATCTCAAAGGCCAGGACCTGGTCGGGAAGATCGCTGAGGGCGGTGACGCTGGCCGCCACGTCCTCGGCGGAGGTGAGCCTCAAAGCGCCGTGGGCCTTGCGGAAGGCGATGAGGCCCTTATAATACTCGAAAACGTGGGCGTACTCCTCCTCATCCAGCGTGGCCCATTTCAGGCTGTTCACCGCGTCGGAGGCATTGTAGCTGTTCTCGTTGAGGGTCCCGTCGGCGTTGGGCTTGGTGCGGAGCATCTCCTCGCCGGCCTGCATGAAGGGGATGCCCTGGCTCGTCATGTAGATGGCGGCGGCCAGGTTGTTCATGCGAACGAGGTCCTCCCGGGAGGCGGTGGGCCTTGAAAGCGTCAGGCGGTCCATCAGGGTGTTGTTGTCGTGGCAGGAGACGTAGTTCACGGTCTGCAGGGGCGACGGGCACCAGACGGCATCCCCCAGGAAGTTCTGCTTTACGGTGTTATTCTTGTTGGTGGCGCCGGAGACGTAGCCCGTGGACTTGTCGAACACGCTGCCCTTCAGCGCGTCGCGGATGGAGTCGTTGAAGAAGGCAAAGCCCGGGGTCTTGGAGGCGTTGGTCTGGGTGGCCAGGGGCACATTGTCCTTGGTGACGGTGGTGCTCATGGTCCAACCCTCGCCGTAGAAGATGACGTCCGGGTGGTCGGCGTGGACCTCCTCCACGATGGCGTTGATGGTCTCCACATCCAGAAGGCCCACCAGGTCAAAGCGGAAGCCGTCGATGTGGTACTCGTCGGCCCAGTATTTCACGGACTCCACGATGTATTTGCGGACCATGCTGCGCTCGGAGGCCGTGTCGTTGCCGCAGCCGGAGCCGCTGGAGTAATTGCCGTTCTCGTCCACGCGGGAGAAGTACCCCGGGACCAGGACGTTGAAGCAGAACTCCGAGGCGCTCTGAACGTGGTTGTAGACCACGTCCATGACGACGGAGAGGCCGTTGTCGTGCATCCCCTTCACCATCTGCTTCATTTCGCTGACGCGCACCGCGCCGTTGTAGGGGTCGGTGGAGTAGGAGCCCTCGGGGACGTTGTAGTTCACCGGGTCGTAGCCCCAGTT
>CANQZF010000061.1 GCA_947628265.1 uncultured Oscillospiraceae bacterium | reverse complement strand
GTTGTAGCCGGTGGAGATGATCTCGTCGTCCCGGACGATGATGGCCCCGTAGTGCCGGCGCATACAGGTGGATCGCTCCGCCACCGTCTCGGCAATGTCCAGATAGTAGTTGACTTTATCCGTGCGGTCAGAGGTCATTTGAAACCCTCCCTGGTATTTTTTTATCTTCGTCCATTATAACAAACCGTATACCCCCGCGCAATACCCTTTTTCATTCGAATTGAGAAAACCCCCGTCCTTTCGGACGGGGGTTTTCCGCTAAAAATGAGGGAGAAACGCTCAGCTTGCGCTGAGTTGACGGATTGGGAGAGATCCGTCGAAGCAGATCGCGGCAATATTGGGGGGTATCACCGCTTATGGAGGAATCGCTTCATGGGTATTATATAGCGTGATAGGAAAAATTGTGTGAATAAACTGTTTATGATTTGTAAACAAAGTGAACTTTTTCTAGATCAGCCTTCATTTTCCTGCTTATTTTTGGCTATTTTCAGGTCAAAGGAGAAGGTGGTCAGGCCCTCCCGGCTGGTGACGTAGATGGACCCGCCGTGGCTGTCCAGGATGGTCTTGACGATATAGAGCCCCAGGCCCACGCCGTCCCGGTCCTGGCTGCGGGACTTGTCCGTCTTGTGGAACCGCTCGAAGATGAGGGGCAGCTCCTCCTTTGGGATGGTGTCCCCCCGGTTGGACACGGAGACGTAGGCCCTGCCCTCCTCCCGCCAGAGCCTGACGGTGAGGACGGTGCCCTCATAGGCGAATTTTGCCGCGTTGTCCAAAAGGTTGTGGACCACCTGGGTGATGGCGTCCTCGTCCCCCACCACGTAGATGGGCTCCTCCGGCAGCACCGTGTCCACGTCCAGCTTCCGGGCCGTGATCTTCGTCTCCAGGCTCAGAAGCGACTGGCACACCACCTCCAGAAGGTCGAAGGACCGGGAGGACAGCTCCATGGGCGTCACGGACTGGAGCTGGGACATATCCAGCATCCCCCGGACGAGCCGGGAGAGGCGCTTTGTCTCGGAGGAGATGATCTGGAGGTACTCCCGCTCCCGCTCCGGCGGGACGGTGCCGTCGATGATGCCGTCGGCAAAGCCGGAGATGGTGGTCATGGGGGTCTTCAGCTCATGGGAGACGTTGGCGATGAGGTCCCGGCGGCTGCGCTCGCTGCGCTCCAGGGAGTCGGCCATGACGTTGAAGGACTCGGCAAGCTCCGCCACCTCGTCGTGGCCCTGGGGGTGGACGCGGGGGGTGAAGTCTCCCCGGGCGTAGCTGCGGGCGGCGTCGGACATCTCCTTGATGGGCCGGGAGAGCTTGCGCACCGCGAAATACGCCATAAAGACGCTGAGCAGCACCGCCGCCAGCGCCGCCATCAGGAAGATCCTGGCAAAGCTCAGCCACATCCCCCGCACGCGCCCCGCCCAGTCGGAGACGAAGAGGTACCCCGGTCTCGGCCCTGCGGGGAGGGCGATGCCCACCACGAACCTGCGGGAGTCGAAGACCTCGCCCAGGGCGGAGACGGCCTTATATTCGCCGGAGCGGTTGATGGAGGCCACGGCGCTGACCGGGACGGACTTTCCGATGTGGGGGCAGTCGGGCTCCGTGTCGGAGCAGGTGACGATCCGCCCCTGCTCGTCGGTGATGATCATGTGGTACCCGGTCATGCTGGCCACCCAGACCACGGCCCCCCACATGCTGGAGTCCTGGTAGTCCGTCTGCCCCTGCTGGGCGTAGGCCCGCAGCATCATCCCGGCGGTCCGGGCGGTCTCCATCATCGTCTCGGTGCGCTCCCGGAGGATGAAGGAATAGCTCATCCCCGCGAAGGCCGTGCCCAGGATGAGAAAGCTCAGGCAGAAGAGGAGCACCACGGTTATGAAGTTTTTGACGTAAACGTCCTTAAGACGGCTGCGCACGCCGCTCCCTCCCCGTTACTTGAGCTCGAACTTGTACCCCACGCCCCAGACGGTCTTGAGGCTCCACTTGTCGGAGACGTTCTCCAGCTTCTCCCGAAGGCGCTTGATGTGGACGTCCACGGTCCGGGAGTCCCCGAAGTAGTCAAAGCCCCAGACCTCGTCCAGAAGCTGGTTGCGGGTGAACACCCGGTTGGGGGAGGAGGCCATGAAGTAGAGTAGCTCCATCTCCTTGGGCGGGATGTCCACCTCCTTACCGTCCACGGTGAGGACGAAGCTCTCCATGTCGATGATGAGCTTGTCGAAGGTGAGCCGCCGGGGCTGACCCTTGTCCTCCCCGCCGCCGTAGCGCCGCAGCACCGCGTGGATGCGGGCCACCACCTCCTTCATGTCGAAGGGCTTCACTATGTAGTCGTCGGCGCCCATTTCAAGGCCCGTGACCTTGTCGAAGGTTTCGCCCTTGGCCGTCACCATGATCACCGGCGTTTTGGCCTTGGCCCGGATGCGCCGCAGCACCTCCCAGCCGTCGAGCTTGGGGAGCATGATGTCCAAAAGCACAAGGTCGGGCTCCACGCTCTCAAACTTCGCCGCGCCGTCCAGCCCGTCGTAGGCGATGGCAATCTCATACCCCTCCCGCTCCAGATAGAGCCGCAGAAGCTCCGCGATATTCGCGTCGTCCTCCACGACCAGGATCTTTTCCGCCATAGTAAATCCCCCTTGCGTACAGTGATTTAAAGTGGTCAATAATTTAATAGTATTATAATTCCGCCCCCAATGCAAGGGTGAATTTTTTGTTAAGTTAAAAATAAGGAATTTTGAATTTAAAGGGAGGTAGAGCCCCTCCCTCTGGGAGGGGGCAGGGGGTGGGGCCTCCCGAAGGGAGGCGATTTAAATATTGCGGCGAAGCCGCAACCTTTTTGCCCTCCCCGCTTAGGCGGGGAGGGGCAGGGGTGAGGTGAGAAGGTAGCGACTTGGGAAGCACTCAGATGAACGCACCTTCTCACCTCATCCGTCGCTAACGCGCCACCTTCCCCGCCTAAGCGGGGAAGGCTAAAGTGGTTGCGGCCCACGGGGCCGCTGATTTGACTCCCACCCCCTACCCCCTCCCGGAGGGAGGGGCAAACTGGGCGGCGGACTGTACGGTGGTGGTTGAGGGTGCGGTGGTGGACGGGGGAATGGGCCGATGTGGTCATCGGCCCTTACGACGTAAAATTCAGGACGTGCAATAATCAGAACATTTAACTGAAACGCACAACATTCCGTAGGGTCGGCCGCCCACGGCCGACCGTTTTCCGTTTACCGCCATACCTCCGAACAACGTTGTAGGGGTCGCCGTCCCCGGCGACCCGTCCTTCGATTTACATCCGGGCTTCCCCTCAACGCACAATGTTTCCGTAGGGGCCGGACACCGTGCCGGCCCGTCCCTCCGATACGCTTTGACTTCCATTCAACAAGACCACCCCCATATACGCCGTAGGGGCCGATGACCACATCGGCCCATTCCCCCGATTATTACCGCACCCCCGAACACCGCCGTAGGGGCCGCCTCTCTTGGCGGCCCGTCTTTCGCCGCAAAATTTTGCGGCGAATAATTTGATGTGCGGCGCAGCCGCAAACCTTTTTTATCGTTGCGGGGGCGAAAATCGGGAACGGGCCGGCACGGTGTCCGGCCCTTACGGCGTGTTAGAAAGGCGGTCGGTAGTCGGGGGACGGGCCGCCCAGATGTGCACCCAAGGGCATTCCCTTCGGTCACGGCCCGTACGGGAACATTTTGCGTTGATTGGCGGACGGGTTATAAATCGGGGAAATGGGCCGCCGTGGGCGGCGGCCCGTACGGCGTTTTTTGGGTAGTACGATAATCGGAACATTAAGTAAAACGCGGAAACATATCGTACGGGCCGGACACTGGCCGGCCCGCTCTCTGATACGCAATCGCTTCCGGCAAACGTGAAAAACGAAATCCCGCCGTAGGGGCCGCCGTCCTCGGCGGCCCGTCCTTCTGGTCACATCTCAACCCCAAATCAACGCACCATCCCCAAAAATGGTTTTCGCCGCAAAAGTTTGCGGCGAATAATTAGATATGCGGCGAAGCCGCAAACCTTTTATCGTGGCGGGTGCGAAAATCGGGGACGGGCCGGCACGGTGTCCGGCCCTTACGGCGTGTTGGAAAGGCGGTGCGGTAGTCGGGGGACGGGCCGCCAAGAGAGGCGGCCCCTACAGCAAGAAAGGCCCCCCTATTTGCAAAACCTGTGCTTCCCGATGGTCACGATCAATGGCCTTGACCAGATCCAGGCGCTGGTGGCGGTGGAGGGGTTGAAGTAGTAGATGGCGCCGCCGGAGGGGTCCCAGCCGTTGAGGGCGTCCCGGGCGGCGCGGTAGGCGCTCTCGCTGACGGGCTGGTTCCACTGGCCGTCGTCCAGGCACGAAAAGGCGCCCTTTTGGTAGATGACCCCGGAGAGGGTGGAGGGGAAGGACGGGTGCTCCATCCGATTGAGGACCACCGCCCCCACGGCCACCTGGCCGGAGTAGGGCTCGCCCCGGGCCTCGGCGGAGATGAGCCGCGCCAGGAGGTTCACGTCGCTGGACCCGCCCCCGGAGCTGCCGCCGGAGCCGGAGGGCAGGCCGATGGCCGCCAGGGTCGCCGGGCCCGCCACGCCGTCTACGGTAAGGCCGTTCTTTTTCTGGAATTTCTTCACTGCCTCCTCGGTGCGGGAGCCGTAGACCCCGTCCACCGCCCCGGAGTAGTAGCCCCAGTCGGAAAGGCGCTGCTGGATCTTTTTCACCGTCTCGCCGGAGGAGCCCCGCTTCCAGCTCTCCGCCCAGGCGTCCGGGGCGGCCTGGGCCAAGGCGATGAGCGCTATGTTCAAAAGGAACACCAGCGCCAGGGCCGCCAGGAGCTTTTTCTTTCTTTCCATCAGTATTTCCTCCTTACTTTACCGATCCCCATGACTGCGGGGACGAAAATGACCGCCAGAATGAGGTTGATGCCGGGGATGAGGATGTCGGACCAGGCCTCAAGGGTGAAGGCGTTTTTCGCGATGAGGAACGCCGCCCCGGCGGACAGCGCCGCCGAGGGGGGCACGAAGGCCCCGCGTTTTTTGACGCCGGTGACGGTGCGCCAGATCTCCGAGACGATCATCAGGATCGCCGCGAGGAAAATGAAGTCCGTGACGATCCAGATGGCCACCACCACCGCCTCCACCCGCTCCGCCACGCCCAAAACCTTGAGGTTGCGGATCACCATGAAAAAGGCGTTCTCCATGCTGATGGCCAGCTTGTCCCCCAGGGTCCCCAGGGTGAAGAAGGTGACGCCGAAGGCCGTGGCGGCCAAAAGCGCCAGCCAGGGGAACCTCCGGGGCCGCTCCCCCCGGGGCTTTCGGATGTGGCCCGTGAGGAAGAGGAAGTAGACGAAGGCCGAGAGGACGTTGAAAATGGGCACGGCCCCGTAGAGGACCTTCCCCGCGTCCCGGTAGGTCACGGGCAGAAGGCTCTCCGCCGTCACGTCGGGGATGGCGGAGAGCAGCACCACCGCGATGACTATAATCAGCACCGGCATCAGCACCTCGGCGGTGCGGGAGAGGGTCTTTGTCTTCCCGGAGGCGGTGATGAGGGCCACCAGGAACATCACCGCGATGAAAACGGAGGCGCTGCCGTTGGGGTAGACCGTGGCCAAAAGCCGCTCAGAGGCGCTCCGGGCCACAAAGCCGCCGTAGAAGGTGAGCCATAGGGCGAAGAGGACGCCGAAGATCCGGCCCCCCACGCCCCCCAGCGCCAGCTGGGCCATGTCCTGGAGGCCCACCCCCTCCGGGGCGTTTTTTCGGGCATAGCGGGTGAACGCCGCCAGCGCCGCCCCCGCCGGCAGGGCCGCCAAGGGGCTCAGCCACGCCGCCCGCCCCGCCAACTGAACGGCGGAGGCAGGGAGGACGCGGATCACGGGGGACAGGAGGCTCACAAAGATGAGGACCGTCAGCTGCCTTTCAGTGATCGTATCATTTTTTCCCACGGTTTTTGATCCTCCTTTGCGTCCTGGGGCGGGTCCACGATGTCATAGGTCCTCTGGAGCGTGCTCTCCGCCTCCACCTCCACGGGGAGGATGGGGAAGACCTGCTCCCAGTTTCTCAAAGTTTCCTCCGCCTTCAAAGGGGCCTGTCGCTCCAGGATGCTCTCCAGGTCCAGGTAGTCCAGGCCCAGCTCCCGGGAGCGCCGGATTGCGCTCTCCGCCGCCTCCCGGAAGATCCGGGACAGCTCCATCTCCGCCGCCTCCCGGAGGGCCTTGTCCTCCAGGTCCGCCTCCCCCTTGAGGCAGATGACGTTGGCCTCCAGGGCAAGGCGGACGCTCATCCGCTCCAGGCTCCCGTCCTTCTTGAAGACCGGCTCCACCTTCGTCTCCACGCTGTCCACCGACACGGTGACGACGCCCCCGGGGAGGGAGAGGTCCACGTTCCGGGACTTGTATTTTTGTAAAATTAGCATGGTCCCCAGGGTCTCCTGGTCGGATAAAAACTCCACGCCGCCCTCCTCCCGGACCACGGCGAAGCCGGCGGGGACGATGTTGAGCTCGCCCCGGGCCTCGAAGAGCTTCTCCTCCTCCTGGGCCCTCACGCACTGCATCAGGGCGCAGCCGTTGTCCGCCAGGGACGAGGCGATCTCCCGGCAGGTGAAGAAGTACCCCTCCCCTGTTTTGGAGATATTCCTGGCAAGGCCGGCGATGACGTCGGGGGCCGGGGTGTCCTCCCCGGTGAGGCCCTTCAAGAGGTCCCGGGCCGTGCCGTCCCGGACGATGAGCAGCCCCGTGTCCAGGCGCATCTCGGAAAACCGCTCGATATAGTCCAGGCACTCATTCAATCTCTCCCGGGCCATGTCCTCGCCGATAAGCATATTCTCCGTGTGGGAGAGGATGGCGTCCCGGCCCAGCGGCAGGAGGATCAGCTCCCCCAGGGCCACGCCCAGAGAGCTTCCGGTTTTTTCGTACATCCGGGCCACCGATTCCTCCCCGGCGGTGCCGCACACGGCCACATTGACGCCCTCCCCGCTTATGTCCGCCGTGACGGTGCGGACGAGCTCGATATTTTCGATCCTCCGGTAGTTGGAGAGGATGGTGAGACCCGAGGAACACCCGGTGAGGCACAGCGACAGGGCTAAAACTACGAAAATCAGCCTTTTCACAGCTTCGCCTCCCCGCCGTCGCCCGTCCCCAGCTCCGGCTCCCGGTCCCGCTTCACCGTCATGCTCCGCCGCAAAAGCGCCCGGGAGAGGTGCTGCCCCTCGGACCCGGCGAAGGGGGACATATAGGGCACGCCGTAGCTCTCCAGGGACGAGAGGTGGTAAA
Source organism: uncultured Oscillospiraceae bacterium (assembly GCA_947628265.1). Classification (GTDB taxonomy): domain Bacteria; phylum Bacillota; class Clostridia; order Oscillospirales; family Oscillospiraceae; genus RUG626. Next base: position 1,904 of record CANQZF010000061.1, on the reverse strand, counting down.
CTAAGAGCGCGCACCCCATGGCCACGCCGAACATCCCGAGGGCGATGGCGGCCAGCACCAGCAAAAACCGGCACAGCCGCAGCGCCGAGCCCATGTCCTGATTGGGCATGGTGTACCCCGCGATCCCCGCGAGGGCAATGACCACCACCACGACGGGGGAGACGACGCTGGCCTCCACCGCCGACTGGCCCACGATGAGGGCGCCGATGATGCTCACCGTCTCCCCGATGGGGCTGGGCAGGCGTATCCCCGCCTCCTGTAAAAGCTCAAAGGCCAGGAGCATCAAGATGACCTCCACCGCCGTGGAGAAGGGCACCGAGGCGTGGGCCTCGATCATGGACTGCAAAAGGCGGGTGGGAATCATCTCCTGGTGGTACATGGCCACCGCCACATAGAAGGCCGGGGCCAGGAGCGTCAGCGCCACGGAGATATACCGCAAAAGCGTCAGGGCCGAGGCCACAATGAAGTGGCCGGAGTGGTCCTCCGGGACCTTCATGAATTGGGAAAACGTCCCCGGCACCAGAAATCCCAGGGGCAGACCGTCCACCAAAAGGCCCACCCGCCCCTCCAGGATGTTCATGCAGAACTTGTCCGAGCGCTCGGTGGAGATGACCTGGGGGAAGGGCGAGCGGTAGTTGTCCACGATATTCTCCTCGATGGCGGCGCTGGTCAAAGCCCCCTCCACGTCGATGCGCCCCACGCGCTTCGCGGCCTCCTCCACGATCTGGGGGTTGGTGAAGCCGTCGATATACACCAGCGTCACCGAGGTCTCCGCCCGCTTGCCCAGGGTGAACTCCTTTATTTTAAGGTGTGGGTTTCGGAGCTTCCGGCGCACCAGGGTGGAGTTTATCTTCATGGTCTCCACAAAGGCGTCCTTGGCGCCCTTGACCACCTTCTCCTCCTTGGGGGCCTCCACGCCCCGGCGCTGCTGGCTCTTGACCTCAAAGGTCACGGCGGCCCGCTCGGCATCAAAGATGAGGGCGCAGAAACCGTTTAAAAGGTCCCCCGCCGCCTCCCCCAGCTTTTCCCGGTGCTTGGCGGTGTAGACGTACACCGACCCGCCCAGCGCCATGGACACCGCCTCCGCCCCCCGGATACTCCCAAATCGCTCCGGGTCCGTCAGGGGCTTTATGACCTGCTCCGCCACATCCGAGCCGGACACCAGCCCGTCGATGAAGCACAGCGTCACGGGGTTTTTGGTGTCGCCGCCGATGTGGAGCGTGCGCGTCTCAAAATCGTAGCACCCGGCAAATACCGCCTCCATGGCCGCCGCCGTGACGGGCGCGTCCTCCCCTGTCTCCGGCGCCGGAGGGTCTTTTTTCGTCCTGTACATCCCGCTCCCCCTCGATTTTCTCGAATTTTAACGTCAGGATTATTCTTGCCGCCCGGAGCGCATATTAATTTTGTAAAATTTTCATGGTTCTCATTGACACGGACGTTTCAGGGTGGTAAAATCATGCAAACATTGAAAGAATGTGCCATTTTGCGAAACGTTGAAAGGGGGCGGGCGCATGTATCTTGAGACATCGCGGCTCACCGTGCGCCGCATGGAGGAGTCGGACTTTTCGGACTTCGCGGCGTACAACTCCGACCCGGAGCTCTGCCGGATGATGGGCACCTGGCACCCCGAGAACGAGGCGGAGGAGCGGGAGGCCTTTGAGTGGCTGATGGTCAACGAAAAGCGCTTTTACGCCATCGTCCTCCGGGCGGAAAATAAGTGCATCGGCCACATCATCGTCAAAAACTTCCCGGACGTGGGGAATTTGCCGGAGCTTTCCGGCCTTGAGGGGCGCTCCCTCTCCTTTTGCGTGGCGGCCCCCTACCGGCGGCGGGGGTACGCCTCGGAGGCCGTGGGGGCGGTGGTGGACTACCTCTTTGAGAAGCGGGGCGTGGACTACGTGAAC
>CANQZF010000060.1 GCA_947628265.1 uncultured Oscillospiraceae bacterium | reverse complement strand
GGCCTCCAATGACGCGGACCTCATCATCGCCATCGGCACCCGCTTTTCCGACCGCGCCACCGGCAACAAGGCAAAGTTTGCCAAGAACTCCCGGATCATCCACATCGACGCGGACTTCGCGGAGATCTCCAAGAACATCACCGCCGACATCGGCATCTGCGGCGACATCGCCGTGGCCCTCCGGGAGCTCATCGACACCGTCCACGAGGCCAACCACATGGACTGGATGGACCACATCGAGGACCTGCGGGACAAGGAAGCCAGCTACATTGTGGACGAGCCGGGTGTCCTGACGCCTCTCAAAGTCATGGAGACCATCAACAAGTACAAGACCGCCTATACCCCCGTGGCCACCGACGTGGGCCAGCACCAGATGTGGGCGGCCCAGTATATCAAATTCCAGCGCCCCAGAAAGATGATCTCCTCCGGCGGCCTTGGGACCATGGGCTTCGGCCTGGGGGCCGCCATCGGCGCGGCCTACGGCACCGGGGAGCACACGGTGCTGATCACCGGCGACGGGAGCTTCGGCATGAACTTAAACGAGCTTGCCACCGCCGTCACCTATCATGTGCCGGTCACTGTTGTCCTCATCAACAACGGCGTTCTCGGTATGGTGCGCCAGTGGCAGACGCTCTTCTTCAACCACCACTACGCGGACACCAATCTCGACGTGCGCAAGACCGATTTTGTGAAGCTGGCGGAGGCCTTCGGGGCTGTGGGCGTCCGGGCGGAGACGCCGGAGGAATTCGAGGCGGCCTTTGAAAAGGCCATCCACTCCGAGGACGTCACCGTCATCGACTGCCGCATCGACAAGGATGAATTCGTCCTCCCGATGCTGCCCCCCGGCGGGGCCATCGACGACATCATCACGGAAAAGAAGGGGGTGTGAGCCGTGGCGGAAACGAAGAGCAATAAATTTGTCATCGCCGTCTATGTGGAGAATAAGTTCGGCGTCCTGACGAGAGTCACCAGCATGTTCACCCGCCGGGGCTTCAACATCGACTCCCTGACCGTGGGCGTCACGGAGTCCCCGGAGTATTCCCGCATCACCATCACCATGTCCGGCGACGGCTACGCCAGGGCGCAGATGCTCAACCAGCTTCGGAAGCTCTTCAACGTCAAGAAGGTGGAGCTTTTGGAGGAGATAGACGCCATCGAGCGGGAGCTGGTGCTGGTGAAGATCCAAAATGACCCGGAAAAGCACCAGCGGGTCTTAGCGGCCCTGGACATCTTCAAGGCCAAGATCATCAACTACTCCGTGGAGGCTTTGTGCATCGAGGCCACGGGCACCCCGGACAAGATAGACGCCCTCATCGAAATGATAAAGCCCTTAGGCATCATCGAGCTCTGCCGCACCGGCATCGTGGCCCTCCAAAAGGGCGGCGGGTCGATATTGGAACAACCGGACATCAATTAAGGCCCTCAAGAGCGGGCCGCCAAGAGTGGCGGCCCCTACAACTACCTATTTGCGCTCAAAATCCATTTCATATATAAATTCTTTCAAAAGGAGTAATTCATCATGAACAGGATCTTCTACGAACAGGATTGCGACCTTCACCGTCTGGACGGCAAGACTGTGGCCATCATCGGCTACGGCTCCCAGGGCCACGCCCACGCGCTGAACCTCAAGGACTCCGGCGTCAACGTCATCGTGGGCCTCTACACCGGCTCCAAGAGCTGGGCCAAGGCCGAGGCCCAGGGCCTCAAGGTCATGACCGCCGCCGAGGCCGCGAAGGCCGCCGACATCATCATGATTTTGATCAACGACGAGAAACAGGCCAAGCTCTACAAGGAGAGCATCGAGCCCAACCTCACCGAGGGCAAGACCCTGGCCTTCGCCCACGGCTTCAATATCCACTTCGGCTGCATCAAGCCCCCCAAGAATGTGAACGTCATCATGGTCGCCCCCAAGGGCCCCGGCCACACCGTTCGCAGCGAGTACCAGGCCGGCAAGGGCGTGCCCATGCTCATCGCCGTGGAGCAGGACGCCACCGGCGACGCCTGGGATCTGGGCCTTGCCTACGCCGCCGGCATCGGCGGCGCCCGCGCGGGCGTTCTGGAGACCACCTTCCGCACCGAGACGGAAACCGACCTCTTCGGCGAACAGGCCGTTCTCTGCGGCGGCGTCTGCGCCCTGATGCAGGCGGGCTTTGAGACCCTCTGCGAGGCCGGCTACGACCCCCGGAACGCCTACTTTGAGTGCATCCACGAGATGAAGCTCATCGTGGACCTCATCTACCAGTCGGGCTTTGCCGGAATGCGCTACTCCATCTCCAACACCGCCGAGTACGGCGACTACATCACCGGTCCCAAGCTCATCACCGAGGAGACCAAGAAGACCATGAAGAAGATCCTCTCCGACATCCAGGACGGCACCTTCGCCAAGGACTTCCTCCTCGACATGTCCGAGGCCGGCGGCCAGGTCCACTTCAACGCCATGCGCAAGAAGGCCGCCGAGCACCCCTCCGAGATCGTGGGCGCCGAGATTCGCAAGCTCTATTCCTGGTCCGACGAGGATAAGCTCATCAACAACTAATTATTTGACGTACCCCGTCAGTATCAAAGGGGCGGGTTCCAAACCCGCCCTTTTCCTCTTTTCGCGCCATTCTCCAAGTAGACAGGGAGAAACCATTTATGATCGAAGACAACACTGGCCGCCAGGGCGGCAGGCATGAGGTCGTGACCCTCTGCGGCAGCACCCGCTTCAAGGACGATTTTCAAAAAGCCCAGGAATCCCTGACCCTGGCAGGTAAGCTTGTAATCTCCCTTGGCTTTTTCGAGCACGCCGAGGGCAAAACCATATCCCCCGAGACGGAGGCCCTTTTAGCGGAGATCCACCGGCAGAGGATCGATATGTCCGACTCCATATTCGTCATCAATCGGGACGACTACATCGGCAAAAGCACCGCCTCCGAGATCGAGTACGCCAGGGCAGCGGGGAAGACCGTGAAATTCATGTTCCCCCACGACGACCAAAATCAGACGGGGGACCTTCATAAATAATAAAGGAGAAAGGAAAATGGTAAAAGACACCATCGTCAATGGCTACGAGAACGCGCCCCACAGGTCCCTTTACTACGCCCTGGGCCTCACCGACGAGGAGCTCTCCCGGCCCCTCATCGGCATCGTCAGCAGCTATAACGAGATCGTCCCCGGCCACATGAATCTCGACAAAATCACCGAGGCCGTGAAAACCGGCGTGGCCATGGCGGGCGGCACCCCCATCGTCTTTCCCGCCATCGCCGTGTGCGACGGGATCGCCATGGGCCACGTGGGGATGAAATACTCCCTCGTCACCCGGGACCTCATCGCCGACTCCACGGAGTGCATGGTGATGGCCCACGGCTTTGACGGCTTAGTTATGATCCCCAACTGCGACAAAAACGTCCCCGGCTTACTCATGGCCGCCGCGCGCTTAAATCTCCCCACCGTCTTTGTCTCCGGCGGCCCCATGCTGGCCGGACGCGTGGACGGGCACAAGACAAGCCTCTCCAGCATGTTTGAGGCCGTGGGCGCTTACTCCGCCGGTAAAATTGATGAAGCCAAGCTCCGGGAGTACGAGTGCAAGACCTGTCCCTCCTGCGGCTCCTGCTCCGGGATGTACACGGCAAACTCCATGAACTGCCTCACCGAGGTTTTGGGCATGGGCCTTCGCGGCAACGGCACCATCCCCGCCGCCTACTCCGCCCGCATAAGCCTTGCCAAGCGCGCCGGGATGCAGGTGATGGAGCTGGTGCGGAAAAATATCCGCGCCCGGGACATTATGACCGGGGCCTCCATCCGCAACGCCCTCACCGCCGATATGGCCCTGGGGTGCTCCACCAATTCCATGCTGCACCTCCCGGCCATCGCCAACGAGTGCGGGGTGGACTTTGACCTCAATATGGCAAATGAGATCAGCGCCAGGACCCCCAACCTCTGCCACCTGGCCCCCGCCGGTCCCACCTACATGGAGGACCTCAACGAGGCGGGAGGCGTCTACGCCGTTTTGAAGGAGCTTACGAAGAAGAACCTCATCGACACCTCCGTCATGACCTGCACCGGGAAGACCCTGGGGGAGAACATTGCCGATGCCGAGAACTTAAACCCGGAGATCATCCGGCCCATCGACAACCCCTACTCCGAGACCGGCGGCATCGCGGTGCTTTTCGGAAATCTCGCGGAGAACGGCTGCGTGGTGAAGCGCTCCGCCGTGGCCCCGGAAATGCTCCGGCACGAGGGCCCCGCCCGGGTCTTCAACAGCGAGGAGGAGGCCATCAAGGTCATCCACGGGCGCGGCATCAACCCCGGAGACGTCATCGTCATCCGCTATGAGGGCCCCGCCGGGGGACCGGGTATGCGGGAGATGCTAAATCCCACCTCCGCCATCGCGGGCGCGGGCTTAGATAAGTCCGTGGCCCTCATCACCGACGGGCGCTTCTCCGGCGCTACCCGGGGAGCTTCCATCGGCCATGTGAGCCCCGAGGCCGCCTCCGGCGGGCTTATCGCCTACGTGCACGAGGGGGACACCATCGCCATCGACATCCCTGACCACTCCATCACCCTGAAGGTCAGCGACGAGGAGATCGCCCGCCGCAAGGCCGCCGAAAAGCCCCTCACAAAGGACAACATCACCGGCTACTTAAAGCGCTACGCACAGCAGGTCAGCTCCGCCGACAAGGGAGCCATCATCAACAAGCGGTAAACAAAAAAAGGGCCGCCGTGGGCGGTGACCGAAGGGAATGCCCTTGGGTGCGGCCCGTACGGCGTTGATTGAGAGCCGCCGTAGAAGCTGTACGGGCCGCCGCCCACGGCGGCCCTTTCCCCCAAATACGCCATAACCTTACATAAAAAGGATGTGACCCCTTATGCCAATGACCATGTCCCAGAAGATCCTGGCCGCCCACGCGGGGCTGGAACAGGTGGAGCCCGGTCAGCTCATTTTGTGCAAATTAGACCGCGTACACGGAAACGACATCACCTCCCCGGTGGCCATCCGGGAGTTTAAAAAGATGGGCGCGGAGAAGGTGGCAAACCCGGACACCGTCACTCTTATCATGGACCATTTTGTGCCCAATAAGGACATCAAGGCCGCCCAGCAGTGCAAGTGCTGCCGGGACTTTGCCGCAGAGCAGGAGCTCCCGAGCTTTTACGACGTGGGCCGTATGGGGATCGAGCACGCTTTGATCCCCGAGGAGGGCCTTGTCGTCACGGGGGACCTGGCCATCGGCGCGGACTCCCACACCTGCACCTACGGGGCCCTGGGGGCCTTCTCCACCGGCGTGGGGTCCACCGATATGGCCTTTGCCATGGCAACGGGAAAGGCGTGGTTCAAGGTCCCCTCCGCCATCCGATTTGTCCTCACCGGGGCGCTCCCCAAATACGTCTCCGGCAAGGACCTCATTTTACACATCATCGGCATGATCGGCGTGGACGGGGCGCGGTATAAGTCCATGGAGTTCACCGGCCCCGGCGCGCACTCCCTGAGTATGCCGGACCGCCTCACCGTCTGCAACATGGCCATCGAGGCGGGCGCCAAAAACGGCATCTTCGAGGTGGACGACGTGACCCTGGCCTACGAAAAGGAGCATGCCAAGCGGGAGCTTCGCGTCTTCAAGGCCGACGAGGACGCGCAGTACGACGCCATTTATGAAATCAACCTCTCGGAGCTTCGCCCCACCGTGGCCTTCCCGCACCTTCCCGAGAACACCCACACTGTGGACGAGATCGGCGAGGTCAAAATCGACCAGGTGGTTATCGGCTCCTGCACCAATGGGCTTTTCAAGGATATGAAGGAGGCCGCCGACATTTTGCGGGGCCGGAAGGTCGCCAAAAACGTCCGGGCCATCATCATCCCTGCCACCCAGGACATCTATTTAAGGTGCCTGGAGGCCGGGTTCATCCGGGACTTCATCGAGGCCGGCTGCGTGGTCTCTACCCCCACCTGCGGGCCCTGCCTCGGGGGGTACATGGGAATTTTGGCCGAGGGCGAGAGGTGCGTCTCCACCACCAACCGCAACTTTGTGGGCCGCATGGGCCACGTGGAGAGCGAGGTCTATTTGGCCAGCCCCGCCACCGCCGCCGCCAGCGCCGTCATGGGAAAAATTGCGTCAGCGCAGGAGGTCATGAAATGAAATGCACAGGTAAAGCCGTCAAATACGGCGACAACGTAGACACCGACGTCATCATCCCGGCCCGGTATCTCAATACCAGCGACCCCCGTGAGCTGGCCGCCCACTGCATGGAGGACATCGACAAGTCCTTCCACGACAAAATAGCCCCGGGCGACATCCTGGTGGAAGGACTTGTCGATGTCCTCTCCGAGGGCGACACCGTGGAGGCCGACCTGGACGCCGGCGTCATTAAGGACCTTACCACCGGCAAGAGCTTCAAGACCGAGCCCTTCCCGGCGTTCATCCAGAACATCATCTCCGCCGGGGGCCTGGTGGAGGCCGCCAAAAAAGGGATTATAGCATAAAGAATTAAGGTGATTGACATGACATACAACATCGCCCTTCTCCGGGGCGACGGGATCGGCCCGGAGATCGTGGACAGCGCCGTCCGGGTGCTGAAGGCCGTGGGAGAAAAGTACGGCCACACCTTCAACTTCACCCCCTACCTCATCGGCGGGGCGGCCATCGACGCCACCGGCGCGCCGCTGCCCCAGGAGACCGTGGACGGGTGTTTAGCCTCCGACAGCGTGCTCCTTGGCGCGGTGGGCGGCCCCAAGTGGGACACCCTCCCCGGAAATTTGCGGCCGGAGAAGGCCCTTCTCGGCATCCGCGCCGCCCTGGGGCTCTTTACAAATCTGCGCCCGGCCAGGCTCTACCCGGCCCTCTCCGGGGACTGCCCCCTGCGGCCCGACATCGTGAAAAATGGCTTTGACATCATGATCGTCCGGGAGCTCACCGGCGGCATCTACTTCGGCGACCGGGGCTACCGGCAGGGAAAATACGGTGAGGAGGCCTTTGATACCGAGTGCTACTCCCGCTTTGAGATCGAGCGCATCGCCCGGGTGGCCTTTGAGACGGCCAAAAAGCGCCGGGGGAAGGTGAGCTCCATCGACAAGGCCAACGTGCTGGAGACGAGCCGCCTTTGGCGCAAGACCGTCCACGAGATCGGGGAGCGCGACTACCCCGACGTGGAGCTTCAGGACGTGCTGGTGGACAACGCCGCCATGCAACTGGTGAAGAACCCGGCGCAGTTTGACGTCATCGTCACCAGCAATATGTTCGGCGACATCCTCTCCGACGAGGCCAGCCAGATCACCGGCTCCATCGGGATGCTGCCCTCCGCCAGCCTCAACGAGACGACGCGCGGCATGTACGAGCCCATCCACGGCTCCGCCCCGGACATCGCGGGACGCGGTATCGCCAACCCCATCGCCACCATCCTCTCGGCGGCTATGATGCTGCGCTACTCCTTCGACCTCGCCGCCGAAGCCGATTGCATTGAAAACGCCGTGGACCGGTGCCTCAATGACGGGCTTCGCACCGCCGACATCCTGGGCGCCTCGGGGAAGACGCCCCTGGGGACGGACGCCATGACTGACGCCGTCATTGAGAGGCTTTGAGATGCTGGAAAATACTGCTAAAGGCGCGGCGGCGCTGGCCTCCGTTGTGGTGTTCCGCAATGTGACAAAGGCCCCCGTCCTCCGGGCCCTGCGGGCCTTTTTCGAGTGCGAGGGGGACGAGTCAGAGCGCGTGGAGCGCTACGCCGATTTCGTCTCCGCCCTCTACGCGCAGGGTTACGACCTCTCCCGGTACCTCCTGAACGCTGCCGCCGAGGACGAGAACGAGTATATACGCCTCCGGGCCCACGGTTCCCCCGTGCCCCCCACGCTGGAGGCGGCGGCCCGAGGGGAGCTGGGCATTTTTGGGGAGCTCTCCCGGCTCACGCCGGAGCTTTTGCGGGGGATGACGGGGTATACCGGGTATCTCCCGGGATTTGAGACGACAAAAATGGACTTCGCCGCCGAATTTGAACGGCGGATGGAGCGCGTGGGCGTCACGGGCTTCGGCCAGTACGCCCGCCACACCATGTTCAGGATCGTGGACGGCGAAATTGAGCCCGTCCACACCCCGGACAGGCGCTCCATCGAGGACCTCATCGGCTACGAGCGCCAGCGCCGGGAGCTTCTGGACAACACCGAGGCGCTTCTCCGTGGTCTGCCCGCCGCCAACGCCCTGCTCATCGGGGACGCCGGGACGGGGAAGTCCAGCACCATCAAGGCCGTGGCCAATCTCCTTGCCCCCAGGGGCCTCCGGCTCATCGAGGTAAGGAAGGACCAGCTCCTGTCCATCCCGTCCATTATGGAGCGGCTCCGGGACAACCCCCTGAGGTTCATCCTCTTCATTGACGACCTGAGCTTTTCCACAAATGACGACAGCTTCGCCGCCATGAAGGCGATTTTGGAGGGCTCCGTCAGCGTCAAGGCCCCCAACACCGTGATCTACGCCACCTCCAACAGGCGGCATCTGGTGAAGGAGTCCATGTCGGACCGGGACGGGGACGACATCCATGTAAACGACACCATCCAGGACACTGTGGCCCTCTCGGACCGCTTCGGCCTCACCATCCTCTTCACAAAGCCCCCCAAGGCCCTCTACCTCCGTATCGTCCATGAGCTGTGCGCCGCAGCGGGGCTGGAGCTCACGGAGGACCTGGACACCCGGGCCTGTGCCTTCGCCATTCGGCGGGGCGGCATGACCCCCAGGGCCGCCGAGCAATTCCGGGATATGTTACTTTCAAAGCCAATGGAGGAAGAAACGTGATCACACTTGACAAGATCTATCACGCCCGCTATGTCCTCAAGGAGGTCATCCGGGACACGGACGTGATCCACGCGCCCCACATAAACCCCGAGGCCCAGGTCTATTTAAAGACCGAGAACCTCCAGATCACCGGCTCCTTTAAGGTCCGGGGCGCGTATTACAAAATAAGTCAGCTCAGTGATGAGGAGAAGGCCCGTGGCGTCATCGCCTGTTCCGCCGGGAACCACGCCCAGGGCGTGGCCCTGGCGGCGCAAAAGGCCGGGATAAAGGCGGTCATCTGTCTGCCCGACGGGGCCCCCATTTCCAAGGTGGAGGCCACCAAGTCCTACGGGGCCGAGGTGGTGCTGGTGGAGGGCGTCTACGACGACGCCTACGAGCGGGCGCTGAAGCTCCGGGACGAGCGCGGCTACAC
>CANQZF010000059.1 GCA_947628265.1 uncultured Oscillospiraceae bacterium | reverse complement strand
TCCTTGTGCTGTTGTTTGCCCTGTTCGGCGTAATGAATCCTGCAATCGCAAAACTGACGCCATGGATGATGGAAATGCTTTCTGACTCCTTAGCAGAAAGCGGGTTGACTGTCACAAATGTCCATGTGGACGCGCTTACCTCCTGGACGCAATTTTTTAAGAATATTCCGATCGCGCTTATTGCCTTTGTGCTGATCTTCAGCGACAGCTTTACAAAAGAATACAGATCCGGGACATTGCTGCTGGCGCTCACAAAGGGCCTTTCGAGATATAAGGTCGTATTGGCGAAAACCGTACTGCTTGTATCTCTTTGGACATTGGGCTACGGACTTTGCTTTGCGATCACCTACAGCTATACCGCCTATTTTTGGGACAACAGTATCGCGAACCATATCTTTTCGGCGGCAGCCATGTGGTGGTTGTTTGGCGTGTGGGTCATCGATCTCATCGTTCTCTTTTCGTCCCTGCTGCAAAATAACACGGGCGTTGCCCTGTGTATCGGCGGAGCGGTGCTGTTGGCATATTTTTTGAGTATCATACCGAAAGCAAATACCTATTCGCCGGCGCTCCTTATGGATGTAAATTCACTGCTGACCGGAGCGGAGAAAACGGCGACGTACACGAACGCGGTCTTTGCCTCTTCTTTGTCCGCTGTGAGCTTTATTGCCGTCAGCATTTTGTTTATGAACAAACGGCAAGTGTAGAAAGCCCCAAATTCTCGCGTTTCGGGAGTCATTCTCGGCATTCATGGTGGTATTCTCTCTGACGCGATGGTAGAATGAGGGCACAAAGGGGGAAGAACCATGGAAAAAAAGACCATCGGAAAATTTACAGCCGCCCTCCGAAAGGCCAACGGCATGACTCAAAAGGAGCTGGGGGAAAAGCTCTTTGTCTCGGACAAGACCGTCAGCCGCTGGGAGCGGGACGAGTGTACGCCGGAGCTGTCGCTGATCCCGGCTTTAGCGGAGATCTTCGGCGTCACCGCCGACGAGCTTTTGCGGGGGGAGCGCCGCAACCCCGCGCGGGACACACCTGATCCCGAGGCGGAGGAGCTCCGCCAGCGCGCCAAGAGCGACAAGCAGTTTCGGCTCATGCTGGACAAAAATAAGCGGAAATTCCAAAATTTTACCTTTATATCCGTGGGGATAACGATCTTCGGCCTCATCGCGGCTATGGTGGCGGATCTGGGCTTTTATAAGAGCCTCGTGGCTTTCTGCCTTGCCTGCGCCTTTTGCGTCGCCAGCGAGGTCTGCGAGCTCATCTTCGCCGTCAACGCCCGGATCGCCGAGGTGGAGGACGAGGGGGCGTACGCCGAAAAAATCCGTTCGGCCAATGTCGGGACCGGAAAGACCGCTGTGGGCGTCACCTTCGGAAATCTGGCGCTCTTCGCCTTCTGTCTGCCCCTCGTCACCCTCATGGAGGAGGCAAATTGGGGCATGACCTTCGGTTCCTGGCTCGGTTGGGGCGGGGGATATGCCCTCGTCGCCCTGCTCTTGGGCTATATCCTCTACGTGTTCTTTATCCAGGGCGCCATGGCCCGGCGCGGGTGGGTGGAGGAGCCGTCAAAGTATCAGCGGCGGCTCTTGGGAAAATGCGTCCTCGCCTCCGCCGGCGTCTTCCTGGTCATCTTTTCGGCTTTCACCGTGGCGAATTCGCTCCTCAGCCGCCCGAAGGACGTCTCCATCGAATTTGACAACTGGGAGCACTTCAAGATCTTCGTGGAGAGCGACTACGACGAGTGGTATCAGGATACGTACGGCGGCAGCTTTAGCGCGCCTTTACCGGACGGCCCCGACAGAGAGGTGGGAGAGGAGCCCGACTATCCCCAGAGAATCTGTGAGGACTATATAAACAATTTTGGCGAAAAAATCTTCTCCTACTACTATAACCCCAACCTCTATGAGTCCGTGGAGTTCCTCGAATCCCCGGACGGGCAGCTCCGGCGCATAACGGTGCGGTATCTGGACGACCACACGGGCGTCCGCCTCAACGAAGCCCTGCTTTTGACCCTGACGGCCCTGGACCTCCTTGTCACCGCCGCTGTTTATATCCTGAAGCTCCAAAAATATAAGAAGAATAACGGCTGATAACAATAAAAACGCCCTTCAGATCGCCCTGAAAGGCGTTTTTACTGTTTATTTTTCCCCAAACCCGCCCTCGTCTCGCGGTCAATGTCGCGGTGGTGCGCTGTATGGATGAAAGGTGCCCGTGTGCGCGGTGGGGCATATTTGTACATCGGGACTCGAACCCGGCCCGGCCCTCGGGTTACCACACCATAAAAGCCAAAAGGCTTTAAGTTTGACATTCGCCCCGGAGACTACCACCTTAAAATTATTGAAGCTCCGTGGCCCAGTTGGCGGCCTGGATGCGGTTGTCCAGCTCCCGGAATTCCTTGGAGAGCGCGTCGCACCGCTTTTGCGTCTCCCTGGCGCTGACGGTGGGGACAGTCTTAATCTCGCTTCTCGTCACGCGGTAGCTTGTCACCGAGGCCCGTTCGGCAAGGTCCCGGTACGCCTCGATGCGGGTTTTCAGCACGTCCCGCTTTGCCAATAGCACCGTCAGGGGCTGCCCCTCCACGATGGTGGCGGTGTTGGTGAGATTAACGCGGCAGATGATCTCCTCAAGCCTCGCGGCGCAGCGGTCAAACTCCTCCATGAGCTCCTTGGGGTCCTCGGAGGGCTTGTCACCGTCCTGCACCTGGGCGTTGGCGCTCATGCGGGAGCGAAGCTGTCCCAGCCTCTGAATGAGGTCCGCCCGCTCCTGAAGTGCCTCCGCAAGTTTCATATAAATCGCTCCCTTTCACGTTTTTCCCAAATTATACACCTGACAAATGTCCGTGTCAACGGGCCGCAGATTTTTCATAAAACCCTCTTGACAAGTAAACTTGGCAGTAGTATATTTATCTTGCCAAGCAAACTTGGCAAAACTTCGGGAGGTGTTCGCATGGACAAAGAAGAAATTCTTGAAAAAAGCAGAAAGGAAAATCGCGGCGGGGACGAGCGGGAGGCCCAGGTCACCGCGAAGGCGTGGCGATTAGGCGCGGCGGTGGGGATACTCATCTGCGGGATCTGCATGTCGGTCTTTGAGATCGTGTTCAATGAACCCATGAAATACACGGCCGATAACATGATGTTCTATTTCGGCATGATCGCCACCGTCTATACCTACAAGGCGGTGAAGCTGAGAGCGCGTCTGGACATCCTCTTCGCCGCCGTCTTCTGGGCGTTTTTCGGGTGCTTCACGGCGATTTTTGTTTTGAGCCTTTTAGGGTGAACGGAGGGGAACTATGGACAAGGAAGAAATTTTGAAAAAAAGCAAGGGCGAATTTAAAATGAGCGACCCATACGGCGCGGAGATGAGAAAGACATACCTGCAAAGAGGGATGGCGGTAGTGCAGATTTTGTCATTTGTGTTCTTTCTCGTGGAGCTTTTTGTCAAAAAGAATCTTAATCTTGGATTTCTGGCCATAATTTTCGTGGGCTCAGTGGCGCTGAATTGGGCCGAGTATAAGCTGCGCCCTCAAAAATCGCGCCTTGTCATCGCGGTGATCGCCTCGTTTGCGGTGGTGCTCGCGGCGGCGGGATATATCCTCTCTCTTTTCATCTGAGGTCGAGGCAAACGGAGAGAACTATGGACGACAGACTGATCTTAAAAAACCGCCTGAAGGAGGCCCGGGGGGAGCGGGGGCTTTCCCAACAGCAGCTGGCGGATATGGTGGGCGTTTCGCGCAATACCATTAGCTCCATCGAGACGGGGCAGTTCAACCCCACAGCGAAGCTGGCGCTCATCTTGTGCATTGCCCTCGATAAGAAATTCGAGGAGCTATTTTTCTTCTAATCACGCAAAACCCCGCCTCTATCAAGGAGGCGGGGTAATATTGTATCTTGCGCTTCACATCGCCCGCTCGATGGCCGCGATGCGCTGGCTCAGGGTGGGGTGGGAGTAGTAGAGCTTCACGAGAAGCGGGGAGGGGGCGAGGTTGGAGAGGCTGTCGCCGCTGAGCTTCTTGAGGGCCGAGACCAGCTCCTTTCCGTACCCCTCCTCCACGGCGTGGGCGTCGGCCCGGTACTCGGCGCGGCGGGTTACGGCGTTGGATACCAGGGAGAAGAGGGGCATGATAAGCGGAAGCTCTATGACCGAGGCCAGCACGTAGGCGAAGCCGTAATTCACCCCCGCGAAGCCGAAGTCCGGGTAGATGGCCCCGGTGCGCACCGTCAGCCAGATGGCGACGACGATGAACACCACCTGCAAGACGGCGATGGGGGCGTTTTTCAAAGTGTCCTTGTGGAGCCCGTGGCCCAGCTCGTGGGCGAAGACCGCCACGATCTCGTCGGGGGTCATGGTGTCGATGAGGGTGTCGTAGAGGACGATGGTCTTGGTCTTCCCGAAGCCGGAGAAATAGGCGTTGGCCCGGGAGTCCCGCCTGGAGCCGTCCATGACCTGGATCTCACGGACGGTGTAGCCGTTTTTTGTAAGCAGCGCCGTCAGCTTCTCCCGGAGCTCCCCGTCAGGCAGGGGCGTAAACTTATTGTAAATCTTCGAAAAGAACGGGTAGAGCGCCGAAATCCCCAATAAAATCGCCGCCATGATGCCGGAGAAGAGCAGCAGCGTCCAGTCCCCCAGGGCCTCATAGATGAGGATAAAGAGGCACACCAGCCCCACGGTGAGGACAACGGAGATGAGGTAGGACTTGAGCTGGTCCACAAGGAAGGTCTTCACGGTGCGCTTGTTGAAGCCGTACTTCTCGTCGATGACCATGCTGTTTACGTAGCCGTAAACGCCTCCTGTCAGGGCGTCCAGGGTCAGCACGAAGAGCAAAACCTCGATAGCCGCCAGGTACACGTTCCCGGAGGGCGCGATCTTCGGAAGGACGTCAAAGCCCAGAAGCGCCAGGTAGATGACAAAGCCGGCCACGGTGTTCACAAGGTCTGCGGCGCAGGTCTCCCCGTGGTAGGAGAGCCACTTTTTATATTTCTCCCCGTCGTACACGTCCCGGACGTTTTCCGGCGTGGGGTTGTCCTTGGAGCTCCAGTCGAGGAACGCCAAAAGGAGCTCATAGAGGAACGTGACGGCAAATATCACAAGACCAATGATTTTAAAGTTCATCAGTAACCCCTCTTTTTATGAATGAAAATTCACGTCGATGTCCCCGGACATGGTCTTGACCCGGACCATGTTGGGGCCGTTCAGGGCCTGGCCCGAGACGCGCGCGTCCCCGGAATTGGACCTGGTGACCACCGTGTAGAGGCTGTCGGACCCGGGGAGTTGGAGCTCCACGTCGCCGCTGACGGCGTCCAGCTGGACGCTTAAGCAGGGGACGCAGAGCGCGAGGGTGATGTCCCCGCTGACGGCGGTGGCGTTGAGCTTTTCCGTGACGGCGATCTCCTGCCCGTCCACGTCGCCGCTGACGGACCGCAGGGACAGGGAGGCGGTCTTTACGTCGCCCAGGTCCAGGTCCCCGGAGGCGGAATTGACGCTGATCTCCGGGGCGGAGAGGCCGCGAAGCTCCATATCGCCCGAGGCGGTGTTGAGGCTTATCTTCCCCACAGCGGTGACGTTCTCCACCGTCACGTCCCCGTCCGCCAGCTTCACGTTGAGCCCGTCCAGGGCGACCTCCCGGCATTCCACATCCCCGGAGGCGGCGTTCACGTTGACAGCCACGGAGGACCCCGCCGGCAGGAGGAGCTTTAGGCGCAGCTCGTCGGAGAAGGCCCTGTTGAAATTGGGGATGGTCACGGAGAATTTCCGGCCAAAGATGTCGAAGCTCACGGTGTCCTCCCCGGGGTCATTTTTTATCCGCCGTACGGTGACCGTCTCCTCCCCGGAGATGTCGTAGTGCCAGCGGTCAGAGGCGGTGTGCTCGATGTGTATCTCCCCGTCGGGCGAGGGGAGAATGTCAATGTCCCCGGAGGTGTCGAATACGTCGATCCTCCGCACCACGGCGGCGGAAAGGACGCGTTTATTCTCCTCCCGGGACGTGGCGCTCCCGCCCTCGCGGCTGTCCTCGCCTCCCGAACGCCAGGAGGCGCGCATCTCCGCCACGATCTCGTCGATGCTGCCCATGGCCTCCACGGCCTCCTCTTCGGTCATGCCGTCCTCTATCCGGTCGTCGATGGCCTCGGCGTAAAAATTCACGGTCTTTTGTATCTCCTCCGGGTCTGACTGGAAGCGCAGCCCCTGGCAGAGCTTATCTAAAAATTCAGCCTTTGTCATTTACCTGATCCCCCTTTATATAATCGTATGCCCGTTTGACCTCCTCCCACTCCGTGAGAAAGGCGCCGATACGCCCGAGCCCCACGGGTGTGATGGAGTAGTATTTTCGGAGCCGCCCGTTGTGCTCCCGGCTTGTCACCGTCAGAGCCCCCGCCGACTCCAGCCGTTTTAAGATGGGGTACAGCGTCGATTCGCTCATGGCAACGAAGGGCGATATGTCCTTGATGATCTGATACCCGTAGGACTCGCCCCCGGTGAGCGCCTTGAGGACGCAGACCTCCAGGATCCCCCGGCGCAGTTGAATATCCAAGCTTTACACCTCCTGTCGCATAATACTATACATCACATAGTATGATGTGTCAAGAGGTATTTTTACATTTTCTTTTCATGAGAAGGGCATACCCGCACAAGCTGTCATAACCCCGGTCCCTGTCCCATAGAATACTCTAGACCGCGGATTATTTTGGAAATCTGTAAGGGGGAAATGAGCTTGGAAAACGAAACTTTGTATGAGGATATAGCCCGTAGAACGGGCGGTGACATATACCTTGGCGTGGTGGGCCCGGTGCGCACGGGCAAATCCACCTTCATTAAGCGCTTCATGGAGACCATGGTCATCCCGAAGATCGAGAACGTCTACATGCGCGAGCGGGCCCGGGATGAGCTGCCCCAGTCCGGATCCGGCAGGACCATCATGACGGCGGAGCCCAAATTCGTCCCGGAGGAGGCCGTCAGCGTGGCCCTGGATGACAAGACCGCCATCAGCGTCCGGCTCGTGGACTGCGTGGGCTACATGGTGGAGGGGGCCCTGGGCGACACGGAAAACGGCGCGGAGCGCATGGTCACCACCCCCTGGTTTGAGGAGGAGATCCCCATGCGCCGCGCCGCCGAGATCGGCACCCGGAAGGTCATCGCGGAGCACTCCACCATCGGCCTTGCCGTGACCACGGACGGGTCGGTGACGGACCTTCCACGGGAGGCCTACGTGGAGGCGGAGGCGCGGGTAGTAAAGGAGCTCCAGGAGCTGGGCAAGCCCTTTGTCCTCCTCCTCAATTCCGCACACCCGGAAAATGAGGAGACGGCGGCCCTGCGGGACGCCCTTTCGGAGGCGTACGGCGTCTCGTGCCTTGCGGTGAACTGCATGACCCTCTCGGCCCAGGACGTGACGGAGATCATCCGGGCAGTCTTGGCCCAGTTCCCGGTCTATGAGATCGGCGTCTACCTCCCGGCGTGGCTGGGGGCGCTGGAAAAGGATAATCCCATCAAGGAGGCCGTCTACCAGGCCCTCCGGGAGGGCGGGGAGGAGACCGTGCTCATCCGGGACTTAGATAAGCTGGTGGGAAGGCTCTCCGCCTGCGACCAGGTCAGCTCCGCCGCCCTCAAAAGCGTGGATATGGGCACGGGCACGGCATCGGTGGAGCTTTCCATGCCCCGGACCCTCTTTTATGAGACGGTGGGGGAGATGTCGGGCTTCCACATCGGGGACGACGGGGACCTCATCGCGCTTTTGAAGGACCTGGGGAAGGTCAAGGCCGAGTACGACAAGGTCTCCGCCGCCCTTACGGAGGTGCGGGAGCGGGGCTACGGCGTGGTGATGCCGGACATCTCCGAGCTCACCCTCCAGGAGCCGGAGATCGTGAAACGCGCCGGGAAATACTCCGTGCGCCTGAAGGCCAACGCCCCCTCCATCCACATGATCGCCGTGGACACGGTGACGGAGGTCTCCCCGGCGGTGGGCGGGGAGCGCTCCAGTGAGGACGTGATCAACTTCCTCCTACAGGAATTCGAGGGGGACACAGGGAAGATCTGGGAGTCCAACCTCTTCGGGAAATCCCTCCACGAGATCGCGGCGGAGGGCCTCCAGACCAAGATCCGCAAGATGCCCCCGGAGGTCCAGACGAAGCTCAGGGGAACCGTGACCAGGATCGTCAACGACGGCTGCAGCGGCCTTATTTGCTTCATTTTGTGACGAAAAAGGCCTCCCGGCTGTCCGCCGAGAGGCCTTTTGAGCAAAAGCTTTAACCGAAATACTGTGAAAAGTCCGCGCCTGCGTAAGGGTACCACTTCACAAGCGTTTTGCCCTCCAAAAATTCGCTCTCCGCCGTCAGGAATTTACTTTCGGAGGCGTAGACCTTACCGTTGATGGACCAATCGGAGCCGTCAAGCGTCGCTATCTCTTCAAAGACAGGCTCGCCGTCATCCGTGAAGGAGGTGATCTTGCATATATAGTGAAGATAGGAGGCGCCGGACCCTATAACGGTCCCGTCGGTGTAGATACTGTCGGGGTGCAGGGACCTAAAATTTGTCACATAGACATAGACCACTCCGTCTCGCTCGTGAAAGACAGCGGTACGACTGGCGTCATACGTGTCAAAAGCGAGTGTCAAAAGGGCCTCCGGCGTCCCATCCCCATCCAGGTCCGCCACCGCGAACTGGCTTATATAGCAGGGGAAATCCGTCTCGATCTCCGGGTAGTCCGGGATCTCGGCCCGGGACAGATGGGCAAGGTCCAGAAACCCGCCGTAGACGCCGCTGTAGAATTCCTTCTCACCGGCCAGCACCGCGGCGATGGCGGAAGGCACTACAGGATCGGCGGAAGGCACTACAGGATCGGCGGAAGGCTCTACTGGATCGGAGGAGGGCTCTACTAGGTCGGAGGACGGTTCTACTGGATCGGCGGACGGCTCCGTCTTCGGCGTGGCGCAGGAGACGAGGTTTACGCCCAGCAGTAGGATGAGCAGGAGAAGCCCCACCGCCGGAAGGCTGCTCCGCCGCCTTCTTCCGGCCTCCGTGACAGCCCGGATCCTGGCCGACAGAAGACCCTTTCGTGGCCGGAAGGTCAGGGAAAAGGGGGTTTTCGGAATGTTGGGATTCATAGATGTCCTCCTAATTCTTTATCTCACCGGCGGACAGCGTGAAAAGCGTCCGTCCGTAGTCCGCGTATTCCTCCGGCGTCAGAAGCCCCAGAACGACGCCGTCACAGGCAAGCTCCATGTCCCGCTCCGCCCAGCCCACGGCGGCCCATATCAACGGATCGAACCAGTGCAGCACGTTCACCCACAGCGCCAGGGCCCGGAAAAGCAGGTCGTGACACCGGCAGTGGGTGAGCTCGTGGAGGAGCGTGA
>CANQZF010000058.1 GCA_947628265.1 uncultured Oscillospiraceae bacterium | reverse complement strand
CCGCCAGGAGCGCCGCCAGGGCCGCGTTCCTGTACCCCAGGGCGATCATGACGGAAAGGCTGATAACGGGCACCACCACGAGCTTGCAGACCACCGCCGCGAAGAGCCGCCCCTTGTGGCTGACGATGCTCCTTATGGAGAGCATTCCGCCCAGCACCACCAGCGCCAGGGGCGAGGCGATGTCCCCCAGGGCCTCCAGAGGGGAGGCCACCAGCTCCGGGAGCCGAAGGCCCGAGACGTTGGCCAGCGCCCCCAGGATCCCCGCCTCCACCAGGGGATTTTTCACGATCTGCCAGAGGAGCTTTCCAAATTCGATCTTCCCGCCCCGCTGCGTCTCAAAGCAGATGACCGCCAGAATGTTGAGAAGCGGCACCACCAAAATCGCCAGGGCCGCCGTGACGGCCTCTCCCGCCTCCCCGGCCAGGGACGCGCTGATGACCATGCCGAAGAGGACGTAGTTGGAGCGGTAGATGCCCTGGGCCACGGTGGGCACATCGGCCCGGTCCGGGATGGTCCGCTTGCAGACAAGAAGCGCGATCACAAAGGCGGCGGTGATGAGAAGCCCCGTGGCGGCGAAGAGTCCGGGGTCCATGGCGGAGCTTAAGTCCGCCGCGTAGATGTCAAAAAAGAGCTGGAGGGGGATGAGCACCTTGAAGATGAAGGCGTTGAGCTCCAAAAGCGTCTCCTCTTTCAAAAGCCTCAGCTTCCGGGACAGCACCCCCACGGCCATATAGACCACCAGCGGCCCCACCACGGAGAGGGCCAGGGAGAAGCCCTTCATCCTACCCCGCCTCCCGGACAAAAGCGCCGGAAGAAGGCGCACTCGTCGTCGTTGCAGACCGCAGCGTCGGGATCGCGTATGTCGCAGTGGAAGACGTGGCCCAGGAGCTTTTCCGGCGTGCCGTAGAAGTGGAGCTCAAAGGGGACGTTGGCCTTTTGAAGGGCCCCGGCCATTTTGAGGGCGGCCTTTTTGAGAAAATCCCCGGTGCTCGTCATGAGGAACGCCGGGGGGAAGCTCCCGGTGACGAATTTTTCGGCGTCGGCGGAGGGCACGGGGAAAAGGCGGCAGCGCCTGTACTGATACGCCCCGCAGTTGAGGGCCACGGCGGTGGGGACAAAGCCCTCCGGGGGAGAAAAGGCGTAGCGCGCCGCGCATGCGGGATCAGTGCACAGATCGCAGAAGAGCGCCAGGATATGGGCCCCCGCCGAGTCCCCCACGGCAAAGACCCGCTCTTTGTCAAAGCCGTACTTGGCCGCGTTTTGGAGCACCCATTTGAAAGCGGCGCAGGTGTCCTCCACGCACGCCGGGAAGGGGAACTCCGGGGCCAGACGGTATGTAAAATTCACCACCGCGAAGCCCCGGCGGGCAAGATCCATGCAGTAAAACTGGTACGTCTCCTTGGTGCCGTAGACCCAGCCGCCGCCGTGGACGTTGACGATGACCGGGAGGGGAGCGGAGCCGGCGTTTTTCGGGCGGTAGACGTCCAAAATCTGCCATGTCGGGTCCGGCCCGTAGGGGATGTCGTCCTCCCGGGCCACGTCCCCGGGGGTGGTGAGCCCCGCGTCGCGCCTGTCGTCATTGGCCTTGATCTCCCGGCGTATTTGATCGATCTTCTTTGACATACCGCACCCTCCCGCGTTTTTAAAAATGTTGTGCCCCGTTTACAGTCTATGCTGTCCGGGGAAACAAAAACCCGGCACACCGTGAGCCGATATGCCGGGGAATTGTGGTCATCTTCTTGGCCGGGCCTCGTCCTCCTGGCGGCGGCGGTGGGCGGCCTCGATCTCCTCAAAGGACTTGCCGATGGTGGTCTCGCGGACATCGGCGCCCTCACCGTCCCGGTAGCGCCGGATGCGCTCCTTTGCCAGGTTCGCGGCGGCGCGGCGCTTGGACCGGCGGCGGATGTTGTAGTAGACGATGAAGGCGGCGTAGAGAATGAGGAACACCAGAATAACGGTGATGCCCAGGCGCACATATTTGTTGGAGAGGGTCTCCCGCACCTCCCGGAGCATGTAGGCGGTCCTGTCCAGCTCCACCGTGGTGTTGGCGATGAGGTTCACCTTGCCGTAATCCACCCCGTCAAAGCTGACGGAGATCTCCCCCAGGACCGTGCCCTGCTCCACCGGGGCGGTGAGGGGGCCGTCCTGAAAATACGTGGGCGTCACCACCACCTTGGAGAGGTCCGAGTCATTGGGCAAAAGGGCCTCGATGCTCTTTTCGGGCCGCAGGATCACCGTGGAGGTCCCCAGGCCCAGCTCCACCTCCATCTCCGTTACAAGCCGGAGGGTGCTCAAGATCTCCTGATAGCTGAAGTTGTGGAAGCCCCAGTTGAGGAGGTTCCGGGTGTCCGTGTAGTTGGTGGTCAGGGTCCGCCCGTCCTCGGCGATGAAGGACTCCCCGCCCAGCACCACGCTGAGAAGCTGCCGCCCGTCGTTGGCGGCGGTGGCGATGAGGCAGTACCCGGCGGCGTCGGTGTAGCCGGTCTTGATGCCCGAGGCGTACTCGTAGAAGTAGTAGCTCTGGGGGTCGATGAGGCCGTTGGAGTTGGTGAGCTGCCGGGCGTCGGACATGTTGGTGGCGGGGACGGTGTAGCTCGAGGTGGCCGCCACGCGCTTGAAGAGGCTCAGCTTCAATGCGGCCTTGGCGATGAGGGCCAGGTCATGGGCGGTGGTGTAGTGGCCCTCCGCCGGCATACCGTGGGTGTTCATGAAATTGGTGTCGGTACAGCCCAGCTCCCGGGCGCGGGCGTTCATCCGCTCCACAAAGGCCGAGACGCTGCCCGAGAGGTGCTCGGCCAGGACGTTGCAGCTCTCGTTGGAGGAGGCCACCAGGGCGCAGTAGAGAAGCTGCTCAAAGGTCAGCTGCTCCCCGGGCTGGAGGTCCAGGGTCGCGCCGTCGCTGGCGATGTCAAAATAGACGTCGCTCCCCACGGTGACGATGTCCTCCAGGCCCACGACGCCGTTGTCATACGCCTCGCACGCCAGATACACGGTCATGATCTTTGTGAGGCTGGCCGGGGCGCGGCGCTCCGTGTCGTTCCGGGAGTAGAGCACCCTGTCGGCGTCCAGATCCATGATGAGGACGCTCTTTGACGTGGTCTCCGGGTCGTCGATGGCCCGGGCATGAGCGGGAACAAGGGCGGCCATGAGGAAAAATACCAGGGCGAAGGCCAGGAGCCCGGCCGTTTTTTTATGAAAGAAGCAGTTCATCGGTATCTCCAAAATAAAATAATGGACAAAATCAGGATTTTATAGTAGTATATAGAGGGAAGCGCGGTCCGCGCCCATAAAAGGGCCGCAACATATATAATAACTTTTTTCTCCGCTAAAATCAATACGATATTGTAGAATTTTGCACAAAAGATGGGATATATGAAAAACAGAAAGCTTGAGGCGGCCATGCTCGCCCTGGCCCTGGCCGCCATATTTTTCGCCGCCGGCTACTTTACGGGCCGGGCCGTGACGGGGGATATACGCGTGACCGTGGAGGAGCGTGAGGACGCCCCTCCCGCGACGGGGGACGCCCTGGGCCTTGTGAACATCAATACCGCCTCCGCCGAGGCCCTTATGGCCCTTCCCGGCATCGGGGAGGCCCTGGCCGGCCGGGTGACGGACTACCGGGCGGAGCACGGCCCCTTCCGGGTGAAGGAGGAGCTCATGAACGTCCCCGGGGTGGGGGAGGCCCTTTTTGACAGGCTGGAAGACCTTATTTGCGTGTGATCCGGGACCCATTTTCGTTTCGAAACGAACCTGAATAGAGGTGTCTATATGAAAATACTTGTTGTTGACGACGAAAAGCTGCTGGTGCGGGGCATCAAATTCAACCTGGAGAATGACGGCTACCAGGTGGAGACTGCCTACGACGGCGAGGAGGGGCTGAATTTGGCCAAGAACGGGAACTTCGACCTGGTAATCTTGGACCTGATGATGCCCAAGCTCTCGGGGTTGGAGGTCTGTATGCGCCTCAGAGAGGTGTCCTCCGTCCCCATCATCATGCTCACCGCCCGGTCTGACGACATGGACAAGATCATCGGCTTTGAGTACGGGGCCGACGACTACGTGACGAAGCCCTTCAACATCCTGGAGCTGAAGGCCCGGGTCCGGGCGCTCCTGCGGCGCTCTTCGCTGAAGACCCAGGCGGAGGACCAGGCCCTCATCACCTACGGCCCCATCTCCATCGACTGCGACAGGCGCATGGCCTACCGCAACGGCGTCAACGTGGTGCTGACGGGCCGGGAGTTCGACGTCATCGAGCTTCTGATGAAAAATCCCGGGAGGGTCTACAGCCGCGAGAATTTGCTGAACATCATCTGGGGGTACGACTTCCAGGGCGACATCCGCACCGTGGACGTCCACGTCCACCGTCTCCGCGAGAAGCTGGAGGAGAACCCCGCGGAGCCTGAGTACATCATCACCAAGTGGGGAGTGGGGTACTATTTCAAGGGGTAAGAGCGGCGCCAAACGGCGTTTTATCAGCATCAACACAAAATATCTGGTCTCGTATCTCTTCATAACGCTCCTGGCGGTCATCGTCCTCAACACCTACCCCGTCGTCATCTCCCGGGACCTGGTGTTCATGTCCAAGGAGTCCAGCCTCATGCCCCAGGCCCTCCAGATCGGCTCCTCCGTGGAGACGCTGGAGCGCATGTCGCCGGAGACGGTGGGGCAGGTCATGGGGATGCTGGAGACCGACGGACTCTCCCGGGTCTCCGTTATGAACGCCAGCATGGACGAGCTCTACTCCGTCGGGAACGACATAAGGGGCTATGACGAGCGCGTCAGCTTCGGCATGGTCCGCGAGGCTATGGACGCCCACTCCGACGAGTTCCGGTCCGTCTTTGAGGGCGGCGTCTTCAAGACCTACTCCTGCGTGCCCGTCCTCATGGGCGGCGAGGTGGTGGGGGCTGTGTGCGTCTATGAGTACGACTCCACGGAGGGCAGCTTCATTCTGGACCTCCGGGACGACCTTGCCAAGATCTCCCTGGCCCTGGGGGCCCTGGCCCTCATCATCAGCGCGGTCTTGGCCCGGACCATGAGCTACCGGATGACCAAGATGCTGGACGGCATCCGCACGGTCCGGGAGGGGGAGTACACCTACCGCATGGACGTCACGGGCCGCGACGAGTTCCGGACCCTGGCGGAGGAGTTCAACAGCCTCACCGACAGGCTCCAGAAAAACGAGGAGACCCGCCGCAGGTTCGTGGCCGACGCCTCCCACGAGCTGAAAACGCCCCTGGCGGCCATAAGGCTTTTGTCCGACAGCATTTTGGAGACGGACAACATCGACCCCGAGACCGTCAAGGAGTTCGTGGCCGGCATCCGCGACGAGTCCGAGCGCCTGGCCCGCACCACGGCGCAGCTGCTGACCCTGACGAAGTCCGACAACGCCGCCACCGTCAACCGGGTGCTGGTGGATTGCCGGGAGGTGGCGGAAAAGGCGCTGTTCACCCTGACGCCCATCGCGAAAAGGGACGGGGTGGAGGTCAAAAGCGACCTCGAGCCGGACTCCTACATCATGGCCACCGGCGATGAGCTCTTTGAGGTCATCTACAACCTGGTGGAGAACGCCATCAAGTACAATAAGGCGGGCGGGAGCGTCAGCGTCGCTTTGAGGCATGACCCGGAGCACGTTTTGGTGACCGTGGAGGACACGGGCATCGGCATCCCGGAGGAGGAGCTGCCCTACATCTTCGACCGCTTCTACCGGGTGGAGAAATCCAGGGGCCGGGACCAGGGCGGCACGGGCCTGGGACTCTCCATCGTCCGGTCCATCGCCAAGCGCCACGGCGGAGACGTCACCGCCCAGCGCCGCCCGGAGGGCGGTATGCGCTTCACCGTCACCTTCCCCCGCGCCGAGCCCCCGGAAAAACCGGAAAAATGAGTACAGATCGAGGATGAAGCGCCTGTTTGTATTTCTTTATTTAAAAAATATGCTCTTGATTTTCCCTATATCTATGTTATAATATCAACTTATCATAAAAGAGGAGAGAATAAGTTATGGTAGCGAAACCTTCTTGGCCTGTATTACAGATTGGATCAAGCGGCTCTAATGTTATCGCGTTCCAATATTTGATGAATGCCAACGGTGTTATTTATCCGATAAACGGTTTCTTCAGCTCTGAGATGGACTCCCTTGTGAAAGAATTACAAGAAAAGGTTGGAGTTCCACAAACCGGAAAAACCGATGAGGCATTCTTTAAAAAAATTCTTGAATTCACAAGGGCTGTTAAAAAACCTCCAGTCTCCCTGTTTACGAAAGCCGCGCAGCAGCTTTTGAACAAGTTTGACGCTAAGCTTGATGTTGACGGTAAGTTTGGACCAGACACAGCCGATGCCCTTGCTGTATTCCAACTTAGAATGGGTTTGAATATTAGCGGTGTCGTTGAATACTTAACGTGGCAATATCTCTTCGGTTACGGAAGTTACCCGGCTGATGCTGTGCTGCCTCCCCCACCTTCCACGAAGGTTTACGCCTTGGTTGAACAGCTTAATTCATCGCTGACGACTTCCCAAGTCAACGCAAATGCTGAGTGGATATATAATTTCTTTACGAATACGCAGAATTGTAGTGGCAGAGGCGCGTGTGCTATTCTTGGAAATATGCAGATGGAAAGCCAGCTCAATCCGGGAATGTGGGAAATTATGTCCGATGCTGAAGCGGGTTATGGCGTTGTACAGTTTACGCCCGCGAGCCGCTTCCTTGATTGGGCGTCTTCTCAGGGAATTCTCAAACCCCCTGTTGATTATACATTGCCAACGGCAGCGAATAATCTTGCGGTAAAAAACCCGGAGGAGCTGCTAAGCGCAGAAATGAATTATTTGATGAAAGATCTTGCGTCACCTGAAATTTTCTGCCCTCCACAAAATAATGTCCCTTTTCCAGAATTGAATATACAGACCTTTAACGGTTTCAAAAGATCGGACGGCACGGTTGCACAGTTGACGGAGGTTTTTCTCACATATTATGAACGACCTAAAGATTCCGACGCGTCTCTTCAATATCGAATAAATTTTGCCACAGCGTGGGCGAAGTATTTTAATGTCAACGCCGGATAAAAAGGAGGTAAACAATGAACAAAACGATGAACAATATTTTCATGCGCGGCGGCTTTCGGGCGGCGGCGTTGGGCTTGCTTGCGTTGCTGATACTTTGCTCCTGCTCCGTAAGCGGGACCGTAGAAGAGCCGGAGCGCGTCAGGGTCCTGAAGGAGGCCCCTTCAAATCAGGTGGAAGTCCTGTCCGGCTCCAATAACGGGACCGCAGAAGAGCCGGAGCGCGTCGGGGTCCTGAAGGAGGCCCCTTCAAATCAGGTGGAAGTCCTGTCCGGCTCCAATAACGGGATTGCGGAAGAGCCGGAGTACATCGGGGTCCTGAAGGAGGTCCTCACAAATCAGCGGGAATTTCGGTTTATCGATGCCAACGCCTCATCGTCGGAGGCAAATCCGGGCCTGGCGGAATATAACAGTGAGGTTCATATGACCCTCCTCAGGGACATCAACCGCCAGATCAGTTCTATTGCTCTTCCCGAAATAACCCCGGTCCGCATGACGGTGCTGGACATGGATATGGACGGGACCGTCGAGGTGGTGTTGTCGCTGGACCCTGACTACGGACGCTACGGATACCTCATCCTGCACTGGGAGGACGGGGAGGTCTACGGCTACTATCGGTGGTACCGGGCCTTTAAAGGTCTTTCCGAGGACGGTATTTTGGTCAGTGGCGGCACGATAGCCGGCTACGTCCCCCCCGACACTCCCGGAGCGTTGGAGGCCGCCCGGAAGGAGTATTACGACCATTATTTTTATTATTTTGAGTTCAACGGACCGAGTTTCGCAACGCATGATATAGGCTATTACGAGAACCCGTATTCTCCCCCGGAGGTTGTTTGGAGTGGCTTTACGCCGGAAAACATCGAGCTTCTCGTCACCCACAGCGCCGCCGAGACCGTCCTTCAGTACCCCAGGGACGTGTTCACCCGAGACGGCAATGAGGAAAAGGAGTAAACAGGCTGCGCCTATCCGGCAGTCAAGAAATCAGAAGGCCCGGCATCCACTCAATGCGGATGCCGGGCCCTTTGGCTTTTTGGGCGGGAGTATGCGCCGTTGCGCAAAATGAAAAGCTGATCCATGCTTGACGGGCCGGACTGTCAGACGGTGCCAAAGACCGCCAGAAGCTCCTCCGCAAGCCCCGCCATGGCCGCTTTGTCCACCTTGCACACCTGGCGGTCGTAGGTGTAGAGGCCGTTTGTCTCGCCCTCCACGTCGGAAAGCTGGGTGTACACCGCCCCGCAGAGGCCGTTTTTGACGGACGGGAGCACCATGTCCCGGTAGAGCTCTATAATCCCCCGGGTCAGCGCCTCCTCACTGTCCCGGGAGCCGTAGCCGTAGTTTTTACGGTCCTCCCGGACGTGCCCCGGCACCCGCCGGGAGAGGCCGCCGAACTCGGAGAGCAGCAGAAATTTTCCCGGGACCTCCGGCCGGAGCACCCGGCTTTTAAAATAGACGTGCTCGCTCTGGACGTCGCCCCCCGTCTGCCGGAACCACCCGGAGGCGGCCACGTAGAACCGGGAGGGGTCCCGCTTTTTGCACGCTTCCACGATTTTGTCGGAGTCAAACTGCCCCCAGCCCTCATTGAAGACGGTATACCCCACCACGCAGGGGTGACTGTAAAGCCGCTCCTGAACGCCCCGGACGTGATTTTCAAATAGCTCCCGGCGGCGGGGCGTCACGGCGCTTTTGGTGTCGTCCCGGCGCTTGAGGCCCAGGGTGGGGAGGACCGTGTCCCGGAGGTAGCGGTAGGGCCCGCCGCTCACCATGTCCTGCAACACCAGCATCCCCAGCTTGTCACAGGCGGCGTAAAACGCCTCCGGCTCCACCTTCACGTGCTTGCGGAGGGTGTTGAAGCCCAGCTCCTTCATGCGGAGGATGTCCCGCTCATACTCCTCGGGCTCCCGGGGCAGGAAAAGCCCGTCCTCAAAATACCCCTGGTCCAAAACGGCGTGGAGAAAGAGGGGCTCGCCGTTGAGCAAAAGCCTCGTGACGCCGCCCGCCTCCCGGACCTCCACCGTCCGCAGGGCGAAATAGCTGGAAATTTTGTCGGTTTCGGTGGCGACGGTGAAGTCGTAGAGGAACGGCTCTTCCGGCGTCCAGAGCCTGGGGGAGGGGACGTCCAGCCGCAGCCGGGGTTCCCGGGATTTCACCAAGATACCCGCCGCCGGGACGGAGACCTCGTACTCCCCGTCCGCGTCCACCTCCAGCGTCACCCCGGCAAGGTCCGGCGTGGCGCGGATAGCGCGGACCGCGCCCTTTTCCGGCACGGCCTCCAGCCACACCGTCTGCCAGATGCCGGACACC
>CANQZF010000057.1 GCA_947628265.1 uncultured Oscillospiraceae bacterium | reverse complement strand
AGTGCTCCGCCATCTCCCTAAAATACAACGGGGAGTACCTGGACCTCCACTGCGGCGGCATCGACAACGCCTTCCCCCACCACACCAACGAGATCGCCCAGTCTGAGAGCTTTTTGGGCCACCCCTGGTGCGGCTGCTGGTTCCACGTCCACCATCTCAACACCAATGGCGGCAAGATGTCCAAGTCCAAGGGGGAGTTTTTGACCGTCTCGCTTTTGGAAGAGAAGGGCTACGACCCCCTGGCCTACCGCTTCTTCTGCCTCCAGAGCCACTACCGCAAGGCGCTGGTGTTCACCTGGGAGAATTTGGACAACGCCCAGGGCGCGTACCTCAAGCTCATCGCCCGGATAGCCGCCCTGAAGCCCGAGGGGGACGTGGATGAGGCGGTGCTCGCCCAACAGCGGGAGAAATTCATAAAAGCCGTGGGCAACGACCTCAACACGTCCCTGGGCGTCACGGCGGTCTACGACGCTTTGAAGCTCCCGGCAAGCGACGCCACGAAGCTGGCGGTTTTGGCCGATTTCGATAAGGTCCTGGGCCTGGGGCTTTTGGACCGGGCCGCCAAAAAGCGGGAGGAGGACGCGCGTCTGGCCGCCTCCGCCACCGCTTCCGGCGGGATCACCGTGGAGGGCGAGGGCGACCCGGAGATCGACGCCCTGGTCCTCTCCCGCGCCCAGGCGAAAAAGGCCAAAAACTTTGCCGAGGCAGACCGCATCCGGGACGAGCTCCGCTCCCGGGGCATCGAGCTCACGGACGTCCCCGGCGGGGTCAAGTGGAGACGTATCTAATAGAGACGATTTTAGCACTCTCGGTTTGAGAGTGCTAAAATTAACGAAAATTTCATAAATTTACCACCAATCGTTCATAAATGGGGACTACTATAAGGACCGTAAGCAGGGCGAGAGCCCAGCGGAAAACCGACTCCCCGGTCTGCCCCGGCGGTTAAAATTCACGAGGGCGGACATAATAAAAAATATTGGAGGTATTTATTATGTTTGAACTCAGACCTTTCCACAGGAACCATGAGGACCTGACCTACAATCCCTTCAAGGCCATGGAGGACTTTGAGAAGCGCTTTTTTGAGGACCCCTTCACCGGATTTTTCGAGAACGGCGACATTGCGGAGTTCAAGACCGACATCTCCGACCAGGGCGACAGCTACCTTCTGGAGGCCGATCTCCCGGGCTTTGAGAAGAAGGACATCCACCTGGACATCTCCGGCGACGTGCTGACCATCAACGCCGAGCGCCACTCCAACCACGAGGACAAGGACAAGCAGGGCAACTACGTCCGCCTCGAGCGGTCCTACGGCCACTATAGCCGCCAGTTCGACGTCTCCGGCATCGACGCCCACGGCATAAAGGCCAAGTACGAAAACGGCGTCCTGAAGCTGACCCTCCCCAAAAAGCAGCAGCAGCTCCCCGAGAGCCACACTTTGGAGATTGAGTGAACTGTCGCGAAAGGCCCCGTTGGGGCCTTTCGCCGACAAGGGGATGCGTGCGGGAAAAAGGGCTTGAATTCTGCGGAATTCAAGCCCTTTTTCCCTGCTGTTGCTCTTTCGTTCCTAAAGGGTTTTGCAACGTCTCAACAAACCGGAATTTACACCCGCAATTCATATAAATAATCCGAAAATTCTTTCTCCGTGCCGCGCTTCTTATAAGTGCTTTCTCCCGTCACCTGAAAGCCCAGTTTTCTTACGACCTTATTCGAAGCGATATTTTCCTTATTGACTCTCACAGTAATCTTTTCTGCTCCCCGCCTGACGGCATAATCGATCATGCCCTTTGCGGCCTCTGTGGCATATCCGTTTCTCCAGTAATCTCTGTGAACGCAGTACGCAATATCGTAAGTTCTTCCGTTATCGCTTACGATAAAGCTGCAGGTCCCTATCCTTACATCTGTATCCTTCAATTCGGAGATCAGATAACAGCAGTCCTCGTCCTCGGATAATGCCTCTATTTCCCTGACATAATCCTCGTCGATCTCTTCCATGGCCTCGTCAGGCAAATACTCGCCCATTTCAGGGTCGTTCCAAATACTGATTGCAAATCGCGCGTCCTCTTTTTCAAAGCTTCGCAGATACAGCCTCGGCGTTTCTATTGTCTGTATTTTCATTTATATACCTCCAGGTGCGCTTCATCGCACATTCCAATCAATGATTCATGACAATGCCTGATGACAAAATCCCGATCTGTCGAACAGCCGCCCACTTGACAATTACCATTATACCGCCCAAATGTGAAGAAATCTACTGTCCGTTAAGACGTTTTTCTCAACATCACCTTTATGACATTGCCGCCGAGGGGCGGCTTTCTTTTTTTATGGAGAAAATCTTTCTCATTGCTTTCCAAACTCTTAAAAATTTCTTACAGCTTCACCCGGGGGTCCCGGGGGCGTTGACTTAGGGCGGGGGGATGTGGGAGGATGGGGGTGAGAGGAGGCGGGCGCTTTGAAAAAATTAAGAAAGCTCGCGGCGGTATTTTTGACGCTCCTGATCCTTTTAAACCTCTCCGCCTGCGCGGGGTCCGGGACGGGAGACAGTCACGCCGACGCCCGAGAGGGGGCGCTGAACGTCTCGGTGGTCCACGGGGAAAAGGACGTGGCGAGGGCGTCCCTGGCAAGGCCCTCCGGCGCTGCGGACGGGGCGTTTTGGGTCATGCTCCGCGTCCAGTACCGGGTGGGAAACCACTATTACTGGTACCCCGAGGAGGGGTATTTCTTCAAAAGCGGCGACGGCCTTGACGCTGTGACCGCCGAAATAGCCCGGGACTACATCTATTACGCGGAGGCCCTTTTTCGTTCCGGGGACGAGCTCTATAAATCGGAGTGGCACAGGCCCCCCGACGCGGCGCTTTAAGGAGGTCATGAGATGCTTCGATTTTTTATAAAATCCCTCTTTCGCAAGCCCCGGAAGGCCCCCGCCGTCATGATTTTTCTTGTCCTGGGGCTGACGGTCTCCTGCTTTTGCCTCAGCACGGCCCAGGGCGGGGCCATGCGGGAGTTTGAGATCTTCGCCGGCTGGAACGAGTACGCCACCCTCACCGTGGACGCCGGCGGCGAGGCGCTCCGGGACCCGGAGGACATCGCGCGGTGGCTGGAGGACACCTACGGGGAGGGCCTCGCCAACGTGCTGTACCTCTCAAAAGGCCCCTCCGGCGTCGTCTACATCGGCTGGCAGGGGACCCAGCCCGCCCGGTGGTTCCCCCTTATGTCCGGGCGGTTTTTCACGGAAGACGAGGCGGGGGCGGACCTCGTCTTCCTCCAGGAGGACGACGGGGAGTTGGGGGACGAGACGCTGACGCTCCGGGGCCGGGAGCTTCGGATCGTGGGGCGGGGCATGTTTTTGCCCTTCCACTTCCGGCGGGGGCTGTCGGGGAGCTCCATGGATCTCTTCTCCGGCGACGAGGCGCCCATCCGCATCCTCCCCTACCGGCTCTACTTTGAGCTTTTTAAGCCCGTCCAGATCCTGATCCACTTCGACAAGCTGGAGCTCCGTGAGGCGCGGGAGGCCCAAAAAGCCATCGGGGAGCGCCTCCCCGGCGTAAACGTCTGGCTCCCCCGCCGGGACCCCAGCCCGATCTTGACCGGGAAGGCCGTGAAGGGGGCGGCGGAGGGGCTGATGCTCTGCGCCCTGGCGGGCGTCACCGTCCTGCAGCTCATGCTCCAGTGGGCGGAGCTTTTCCGAAAGGAGCTCTTTGTCTATCACCTATGCGGGCTTACCCGCTCCCGGTGCCTTTTGGCGATCTACGGGCAGTGGCTTGTCTGGCTGCTCCTGGGTGCGGCGGCGGGGGTGGGGCTCCACAGGCTGGCCTTCCCGCTCCTACGGTTTTTCGGGGCGGACAGGATGCCGAGGCCTGGGATCTACGCGCTCTTAGTGGGTATCCTGTACGCGCTGTCGGTGCTGTGCTCCTTTTGGCCAGTCCGGCGGATGCTTTCAAAGGGGGATGTGGCATGAACACCTTGCGGATCATGAATAAGCTGCGCTCAAGGGGCTTTTTGCGGGAGTTCTTCCTGCTGGCGACGCTGACGCTGATGGTGATTTTCACCAACATCCTCATGGAGCCGCTGGAGACGTATCTCGACACGAAAAGGGAGCTTGAGCGGGACATTCCCGTGGACTTTGACGCCGCCCTGCGCTTTTCGCCCACGGCCTGGTATCTGTGGGAGATGCCGGAGGCGGAGCCGGAGTACCACCCCGAGATCCACGAGGCCCTCCGGGCGCACCCGGGGACCGGGGCGGTGCTGGAGTCCCGGCAGGAGAGCGCCCACTGCGCGCTGGGGGGCGGGACGTATAACTTTGACTTTATCCTCTACTCCCGGGAATACGCCCGGTACATGCCCCTCAAGCTCCGGGAGGGCTCGGAAATTCAGGGAGAGGAGGGCCGGCTCAGCGTTGTGGTGACCGAGGCCGCCTCCCGCTCCCTGCCGGTGGGGACCAGGTTTGAGATGTGCCCCAACGGCGAAGGCGCCCCCGTCCCGTGCCTGGTGGTGGGGATCATCGGCGGCGCGATTCCCGGGGCCGACACCCATCAGCCATCCGACTCTGCGGAATTTGACCTTATCGGCCTCACCGCCTCCAACCACCCGGACTTTGCACTTGTGGCGGCTGTCTACGACCCGGCCTTTTTTGACGAGGTCCCCTGGGACCCGGCGGCGCTGGTCCTCCCCGAAGAGGGCGTGGACGTGAGCGCCTGGTGGGAGTCGCTGGGGCAGGAGACCGCCCAGTGGGGCCAGCTTCGGAGCCTCACCGAATACGAGAGGGCCGCTTTGGAGACGACGCTCTCTGAGAACCTCTCGGAGGAGCTGAATTTCATTCTCCTGTCCCTCATCGCCGTTTTCGGCTACGGGGCGTATCTCTTTTTGTCCGTCCGGGTACGGGCGCGAAAATTCGCCGTTCTCTCTGTCGCCGGGATGACGAGGGGGCGGATGTTCGCCCTGAATATGGGGTTCAACCTGGGAATTTATCTTCTGGCGGCGGGTCTCGGGTGGATCCTGACCCCGTGGGCGGCCAAGTGCCTCGTTCAAATGGACCGTTACCGAAGCGCCGGGGTCCTGGGGGCCCTGTGTACCGGGGGACTTTTCCTCATGACGCTTCTCATGAGCACGGCGGCCAGTCTCGTCCAGGGGAGACGCGCCGCCGCCATCACACTTTACCGCAAGGGGGACTGAAGATGCTCATTACATTAAAGGACGTCAGCAAGACGTATGATCCGGGCCGTGAGACCGAGGTCCGGGCCCTCCGGGGCGTGGATCTGGAGGTCAAGGAGGGGGATTTTATCTCCGTCACCGGCCCCTCGGGCTCGGGAAAGTCCACGCTTTTGCACATTCTGGCGGGTCTGGACACCCCCACCTCCGGCGCGTACTTTTTTGAAAATACGGACATGACCCGGGCCTCCGACCGGGCAAAGTGCGCCCTTCGCCGCCGTCAGATCGGCGTAGTGCTCCAGGATTTTGGCCTTTTGGGGGACGACACGGCTTTGGAGAACGTCTGTCTGCCCCTGACCGTCGATGGGGTAAGCAGGAAAAAGGCCGTGGCGCGGGCGAGGGAGGTCCTGGAGCGGATGGGCATCGCCGACCTTGCCGGGAAAAAGGTCAATGCGCTCTCCGGCGGCCAGCGCCAGCGGGTGGCGGCGGCCCGGGCGCTTTCCCAAAACGCCAAACTCCTCCTGGCCGACGAGCCCACCGGCGCCCTGGACTCCCAAAACACCGAGGCCCTGATGGACCTCCTGGAGTCCCTGAACCGCTCGGGCCTCACGATTATCGTCTCCACCCACAACCCCACCGTCTCCCTCCGCGCCCCTGTCTCCTACTCCATCATGGACGGGGTTTTGAAACGAGAGAGGTAATTCCCATCTCCCGCCCGCCAAAATTATTGGAGAGGGGAAGCCGATGGATTTTGAGCGCTCAGATAAACGCACCCTCTCACCTCATCCGTCGCTGCGCGCCACCTTCCCCGCCTAAGCGGGGAAGGCTAAAATGGTTGCGGCGTAGCCGCCATTTTAAATGCCCCTCCCTCTGGGAGGGGGCAGGGGGTGGGGGTGTAGATGGATATACGGACCCACCCTGCCCGGCGCTCCGCTCGGGCACCCCTCCCGGAGGGAGGGGCAAGAGCGGGGGAGAGGGGAACAATATTCGTATTTTAATTCAACGGGGAAATTTTCAATTTTGCCGTAGGGGCCGAGATCCGCGGGAATGCCCTTGGGTGCACCGTGCCGGCCCGTCTCTCCGATACGCGTACGCCTCCCGAAAAAGGTTTTCGCCGCAAAAGTTTGCGGCGAATGATTTAATGTGCGGCGAAGCCGCTCCTTTTAAAAGCCAAGAAAAAAGCCGCCAAAAGGCGGCTCTTTTCATTGGCGGAGAGGATGGGATTCGAACCCATGTGCGCTTGCGCGCAAACTGATTTCGAGTCAGCCCCGTTATGACCACTTCGATACCTCTCCGTGTAATAATTTATGTTGCAAATATTAAAATACACGATTATAATTGATTTGTCAATCATTTTACGTCGATTGGAGAGAGCGTTATGAGCAGGGCTGACAGTATTTTTATTTCCAACTGCCGGGACATCCTCAGCACCGGGGTGTGGGACACGAACCTCAATGTGCGCCCTAAGTGGCCCGACGGGGCCCCGGCCCACACCATCAAGAAATTCGGCATTGTGAACCGCTACGACCTCTCCCGGGAGTTCCCCATTCTCACCCTGCGGCGGACCTACTGGAAGAGCGCGGTGGACGAGCTCTTGTGGATCTGGCAGAAAAAGTCCAACAACATCAAGGACCTCCGGGGCCACATCTGGGACAGCTGGGCCGACGAGACGGGCTCCATCGGCAAGGCCTACGGCTACCAGCTGGGCGTCAAGCACATCTACCCCGAGGGGGAATTTGACCAGGTGGACAAGGTGCTCTACGACTTAAAGCATGACCCGGCCAGCCGCCGGATCATGACCAACATCTATAATCACGCGGACCTCCACGAAATGGGCCTCTACCCCTGCGCCTACTCCATGACCTTCAACGTCTCCGGCCGGAAGCTCAACGCCATCCTCAACCAGCGCAGCCAGGATATGCTCACCGCCTCCAACTGGAACGTGGTGCAATATGCCGTTCTCGTCCACATGATCGCCCAGGTCTCCGGGCTGGAGGCCGGGGAGCTTGTCCACGTCATCGCCGACGCCCACATCTACGACCGGCACGTGGCCATCGTGAAAAAGCTCCTGACGCAGGAGCCCAAGCCCGCCCCCAAGTTCACCATCGATAAGTCCGTCACGGACTTCTACGCCTTCACCCGGGACAGCTTTAAGCTGGAGGGCTACGAGTATAACGAGTTCAACGAGAAAATCCCTGTGGCGATCTGAGGTGGCGGAATGGACATTGTAGTTGCCGCTGACAAGAATTGGGGCATCGGCTATAAGGGCACGCAAAACCTTGTGGTGCCGGAGGACAGACGTCACTTCCGGGAGGTCACCGGGCACGGCACGGTGATCGTGGGGCGCAGGACGCTTCTGGACTTCCCCGGCGGGCGGCCCCTCAAAAACCGGCGGAATATTGTGCTCACCCGGGACCCGGACTTCACTGTGGAGGGCGCGGAGACCGCCCACAGCGTGGAGGAGGCCCTGGAGCTTGTAAAGGGGGACCCGGAGGTCTTTGTCATCGGCGGGGAGAGCGTCTACCGGGCGTTTTTCCCCTATTGCCAAAGGGCGTACGTCACAAGGCTCGACGCCGCGCCCCCCTCCGACGCCTTTTTCCCCGACCTGGAGGCCGACCCGGCCTGGTGTCTCGCCGACCCCGGCGAAGAGCGGGAGCATGAGGGGCTCAAATACCGCTTCCAAGTTTGGGAGCGGCGCTGAAGGCCCCTCCCATCCGAATTGTTATGGTAAAACAACGTATCTTCTATTTGACTTTTTGTACAAATATGCTATAATTATTGTAATATGCGGGTCCATAGCCTCGCAAACTAACGAAATTTTATTACGGGAGGGTTCATTATGGTTGATTTCAGCTTGAAGGGCAAGGTCGCCCTCATCACCGGCGCTTCCTACGGCATCGGTTTCGCTATCGCCAAGGGCATGGCCTCCGCCGGCGCCACCATCGTTTTCAACGACATAAAGCAGGAGCTGGTGGACAAGGGGCTGGCCGCCTATGAGGCCGAGGGCATCAAGGCCCACGGCTATGTCTGCGACGTCACCAACGAGGACGCCGTGGCGGAGCTTGTGAAGAAGATCACCGAGGAGGTCGGCCACATCAACATCCTGGTGAACAACGCCGGCATCATCATGCGCATCCCCATGCTGGAGATGACCGCCGCCCAGTTCCGCAAGGTCATCGACATCGACCTGAACGGCCCCTTCATCATGGCCAAGGCCGTGATCCCCGACATGATTGCCCAGGGCGGCGGCAAGATCATCAACATCTGCTCCATGATGAGCGAGCTGGGTCGCGAGACCGTCTCCGCCTACGCGGCGGCCAAGGGCGGACTTAAGATGCTCACAAAGAACATCGCCTCCGAGTACGGCAAATTTAACATCCAGTGCAACGCCATCGGCCCCGGCTACATCGCCACGCCCCAGACCGCGCCCTTGCGCGAGAAGCAGCCCGACGGCAGCCGCCACCCCTTCGACCAGTTCATCATCGCCAAGACTCCGGCCGAGCGCTGGGGCGAGGCGGAGGACCTGGCAGGCCCGGCGGTGTTCCTGGCCTCCCCCGCCTCCGATTTCGTCAACGGCCACGTCCTCTACGTGGACGGCGGCATCCTTGCCTACATCGGCAAGCAGCCCGGAAACGAATAAACGCCAAGGGGGATACGCCCGGATTTTTCCCAAGGCGCATGTTTGATGAAAAAAAGATGGCAGCCACGAAAGTGGCTGCCGTCTTTTTTATCCCGCCCCCGAACAACGCCGTAGAGGCCGCCGCCCAAATCGCCCCTCTTTAGCCTTCCCCGCTTAGGCGGGGAAGGTGGCGCGTAGCGACGGATGAGGTGAGAGAGTGCGTTCATCGGAAGCGCTCAAAATCCCCCACCTTCTCACCTCACCCCTGCCCCTCCCCGCCCTGCGGGGAGGGCTTTTATAAGGAGCGGCTACGCCGCGATCTCATTAGCCCCTCCCTCCGGGAGGGGTGCCCGAGCGCAGCGATGGGCAGGGTGGGTCCGTATATCTGACTATCCCCACCCCCTGCCCCCTCCCAGAGGGAGGGGCTTTTAAAATGTGCGGCGAAGCCGCAACCTTTTTAGCCTTCCCCGCAGGGCGGGGAAGGTGGCGCGTTAGCGACGGATGAGGTGAGAGGGTGCGTTCATTTGAGCGCTCATAATCCTTCGGCTTCTCACCTCACCCCTACCCCTCCCCGCCTAAGCGGGGAGGGCTTTTATAAGGAGCGGCTTCGCCGCGATCTCATTTGCCCCTCCCCCTGGGAGGGGTGCCCGAGCGCAGCGACGGGCAGGGTG
>CANQZF010000056.1 GCA_947628265.1 uncultured Oscillospiraceae bacterium | reverse complement strand
CCTTCGGAAGGGCATCCTCTTTCTGGACGAGATCAACTGCGTCTCCGAGACCCTGGCCCCGGTGATGCTCCAGTTTTTGCAGTACAAGGTCTTCGGCCGGCACCGCGTCCCGGACGGCTGGATCGTGGTTACCGCCGGAAACCCGCCGGAGTACAACAACTCCGTCCGGGAGTTCGACATCGTCACCTGGGACCGCTTAAAGCGCGTGGACGTGGAGCCGGACTACGACGTGTGGAAGGAGTACGCGTACCAATCCGGCGTCCACCCGGCCATCACCACATATCTCGACATCAAAAAGGACGAGTTTTACCGGATTGAGACCACCGTGGACGGCAAGAGCTTCGTCACCGCCCGCGGCTGGTCGGATCTCTCGGACATGATACGCCTCTATGAAAGCCACGGCATCCGGGTGGACAAGGCGCTGGTGGGACAGTACCTGCAAAATAAGAAGATCGCCAGCTCCTTCGCCATCTACTACGACCTTTTCAATAAATACCGGGCCGACTACCAGGTGGACAAGATCCTGGACGGCACGGCGCCGGAGGAGATCAAAAACCGCGCCAAGGCCGCCAAATTTGACGAGCGGCTGAGCCTCCTGGGCCTTCTCCTGGACGCGGTGACCGCGCGGCTCCGGGAGGTCTCCGACCGGGAGCGGATGCTGTCGGAGCTGATGGGCGCTCTCAAGAACCTCCGGCCGGCCCTTTCGCGCCCCGGCGCGGACGGGGAAAAGCTGCTGGAGGGCCAGATTTCGATTCTCCGCCAGCGCATCCGCGCCGGGAAGACGGCCTCCACTCTCTCCCCCGATGCCGAGCGGACCCTCCACGCTGCCATCGCGGCCATGGAGGAGCAGCAGCGGCTTTTGAAGGAGAAGCCCCCGGCAAGCGGCGCTGCCGCCTTCGCCCTTTTGAAGGCCGACTTCGATGGGCGCGTAAAGGAGCTCAAAAAGCTCTCCCAGCGCGCCGGCAAGCGCCTCTCCAACGTCTTTAAGTTCTGCGAGGAGGTCTTCGGGGACGGCCAGGAAATCCTCATCCTCGTCACCGAGCTCACCGTCAACGTCCACAGCGCCCGCTTCATCAGCCGCTACGGCTCCCCCGACTACTACCGCCACAACCAGGAGCTCCTCTTCTACGAACGCCAAAAAGAGCTCATAAGCCAGATCGAGAATCTGGAGCTGTAAAAAATTTATAGACCAGAAAGGGAGAAACAACATGAGCGATTTTGTTATTGAAAACGGTGTCCTGAGAAAATACACCGGTCCCGGCGGGGATGTGGTTATCCCGGAGGGGGTAACCGAAATTGGCGGCTGGGCCTTTGATAGATACAGCGCTCTGAAGAGCATAACGTTTCCGAAAAGTGTGAAGAGTGTTGGTAACGAGGTCTTTGACTGGTGCGGAACTGTTGAGGGCTTTTCGGTCAGTGC
Organism: uncultured Oscillospiraceae bacterium; assembly: GCA_947628265.1. Lineage (GTDB taxonomy): Bacteria > Bacillota > Clostridia > Oscillospirales > Oscillospiraceae > RUG626. The sequence continues at coordinate 8,035 of CANQZF010000056.1, read as the reverse complement.
CGGTAATTCTGTGTTTAAAAGCGCAGACGGAATGCTGATATGCGGAAACGAGTTGATAGCCTGCCCGAGAGGGAAGACCGGAACCGCGATTATCCCGGAGGGGGTGACCGCAATCCGAAATAAAGCCTTCCTGCATTGCGATAAGCTCACAGAGATCATTCTGCCGGGCAGCTTGACCAATTTCAAAAGGGTAATATTTGACTCCTGCAAAAACCTTGAGCGCCTCACCGTCAGCACGGGAAACCGTGTATTCAGAAGCGCGGATGGCGTGCTGATCAAGGAAAACGAAGCGCTTTTTTGCTTCAAAGGGAGAAAAGGCGTCGTAAACTTGCCGGAAGGGGTGACGAGCATTGCGAAAGACGCGTTTCGCGGCTGCTCCGGCCTTACGCAAGTCAATCTGCCGGAGGGCTTGACTGGCATTGGAGATTCCGCTTTTGAGGAGTGCTCCGGCCTTGAGAGAATATTCTTGCCGGACAGTCTGACCGGTATTGGAAGGCACGCGTTTTCCAAGTGTACCGGCCTTAGGGAGATCATTTTGCCGGACAAGGTCATCAAAGTGGGCGATTACGCATTCAGCGAGTGCAGCGGACAATGGGAGATCCCGCTCATGCTGCGGAGGAAGGACGGCTCTGTCCTTCATACGGTAGGGGCGTTCCAGGGGCTGCAGGGCGACAAAGAGATGCTGTATCCCGTCGGCAAGGAAAATATTGAGAGCTTTGACCGCTTGCTGGCCACCGGCAGCTATGGCACTTTTCGTCTGACCACCGCCGGGCGTATCAAGGGGGCGATGAGCAGGCTTTCGGATACGGATGAGCCCATCGCGGAGGAGCCGCGGGGGATGATTATCGACTTCCTCGGGAAAAAGGCGAAGGAGGTCATCGCGCTGGCCGAGGCGGAGCGGAAGCCGAAATACATAGAGACTCTATTAACTCTGAACGCCATAAACGAGTCGAACGCGGCCAAGGTCCGAAAGCTGCTGAGCGCCTCCGCCCTGCCAGAGATTCAGGAGTTTTTGAACGCGGAGGTCCTGCAGGTGACGGCCAACAAGCCCGCCAAAAAGGCGAAACCGGCGGACGACTACGCCGCGTCCCTGAAATCGTGCTTCGGCATTGGCGCGTTTGACCTGCCGCAGGTCCTAAAAAAGGACGGCACACCCCTGGGGCTTATGGAAACGGCGAAGCTGCTGGCCATCCACGAAAGGAGCGAGGAGTGGAAGGAGAAGGCCGGAATTTGTGAGGAGGCCCTCAAGCTTCTGGAGGAGCTGGACAACGGCGTTCTCCAGGCGTGGCTGCTGACGCTGGTGGATAAATTCGTGGGCAAGGTCGAAAGGGTCCGGCTGGCGGACAATCTGGCGGTTCCCATCTTCCGCTACGCCGATGAGGAGACCGTTGAGAAGCTGTTCAATTACGCGCGCCTGATTAAGCCTTACCCGCAGCCCTACCGGAGTTTCTGCGCGGCAGTGTACTACAGCTGCACCCACGCCGCCCTGATTTTCGCCGAGAAAATCGACTACCTGGATTATTACGCGTACTTGCGCGGGCTGGACGAGGACACCGTGCGCGACAAATGGTTCTCCGATGTGGGCCTCGACGAGGCCGGGGAAAGGCACTTTGACCTAGGGAATCGTACCGTCACGGTGAGGCTCCAGCCGGATTTCAAATACATCGTCGCGGAGGCGGACGGCAGCACCGCGAGGACCATTTCAAAGCGCGGCGCGGACCCGGCAAAATACGAGCGGGCCGTGCAGGACCTGAAAAATATGCGGCAGGAGACGAAGAACATCGTCAAGCGGCGCTTCGATAGTCTGTTCGATGACTTCCTGAGCGGGAGGACGAGGGAGAGCGCCGCCTGGAAGGACAGCTACCTCCACAATCTCCTCCTGCGCCAAACGGCGGGCATGATTGTCTGGGTCCAGGGAAAAAGCACCTTCACTATGACGGCCGACGGCCCCATTGACAGCGCTGGGCAGCCCTATGAGATAAATGACGGGGACATCGCGGTGGCGCATCCCGTGGAGATGGACCGGGCCGATTTGCGGCGTTGGCAAGGATATTTTGCCTCCCGCGGCAAAAAGCAGCCCTTCGAGCAGATCTGGGAACCGGTAGTCAATTTCGATTCGGTGACCGCCGCCAGATATGAGGGGCAGCGGCTCCCGCTTTTCTATTTCCTCCGCCGGGAGAAGCACGGTATCTCCTTCTCCCCCTCCGCGCATTACTTGGGCCTGCCCGACTGCGAGCTTGATTTCGCCATCGATAATTATAGCGGCTACTACCCCAGCAAGGACACCATGTTGACCCTGGGCGAGTTCAGGATAACCGAGCGCTCCCGCAAATCCAACCACATCGTGACCCTCCTGGACCGCTGGACCATCGTCGGGCGGATACGAAATGATGACGTGACGGTCCGGGATTCCCTGGACAAATGCACCGCCGCGCAGATCATGGAGTTCATCAACGTCGCCGCCGAGAATAACGCCCCCAACTGCGCGGCAATGCTCCTGGAGTACAAGCAGCAGCACTACCCCGACTTAGACCCGTTGGCGGAGTTTACGCTGGAGCTGTAAAATATAGAGAAAGGGGTTTTCCTTATGACCATCGACATTACCAGACTTCGCAGGGACCTTCGGGAGGAGTGCATGGGGGCGTTTTTTGGCGGAGGATTTGGCGGGGCGGCGCTGGAGGCGGAGGATGTGGACCGGATGCCGTCGGACAGGGTTGTCGCCATGGCCCAGCGCTACGGTTTGAGGCTGGAGGACTACGCGGTGCCGGAATACGGCTTTGACGACGATTTTGATGAATAAAAGTGAGGGAAAAAGCATGAAGCTTTTGCATTTGTCGGATCTCCATCTGGGGCTGAGGCTCTACGACTGTCCCATGATCGAGGACCAGGAGTACATATTGAAGAAAATCCTCGCCGTGGCGGACGCGGAAAAGCCAGACGGGGTGCTCATCGCGGGGGACATTTTCGACACGGCCATGCCCCCGGTGGAGGCGCTGCGGGTCTTTGACGATTTCCTGGTGGCGCTGGCGGACCGGGGCATTGAGGTGTTCGTCATCAGCGGCAACCACGACTCCGGGGCGCGGATCTCCTTCGGCTCGCGGCTCATGGACGGGAGCGGTGTCCACATCGCCGGGGGATACAGTGGCCAGGTCCGAGCAGTCACGCTGGAGGACGAATTTGGGCCGGTGGATCTCTGGCTCCTCCCCTTTGTGAAGCCCGCCTATGTCCAGGCGGCCTTCCCGGAGGCGCGGATTGATACCTGGACGGACGCCCTGCGGACAGCGGTGGAGCATATGGGCCTGGACACCTCCCGGCGGAACATTCTGGTTTCCCACCAGTTCGTCACGGGCTCGCGTCGCAGCGACTCCGAGGAGGTCAGCGTGGGCGGCGCGGACAACGTGGACGCCTCCGTCTTTGACGGCTTTGACTACGTGGCGCTGGGGCACCTCCACTCCCCGCAAAACTGCGGCTCGGAGCGGGTCCGGTACTGCGGGACGCCGCTGAAATACTCCTTCTCCGAGGCGGACGACACAAAATCCGTGACCGTGGTGGAGCTCGGCGCCAAGGGGGAGCTGGCCGCCCGCATCGTGGAGCTGGCGCCGCGGCACGAGATGCGTGAGCTTCGCGGGACATACAATGAGCTCACAGCGCTATCTTATTACAACGGGACAAGCCTCCCGGAGGACTACGTCCACATTACCCTCACCGACGAGGAGGACATTTTTGACGCGCTGGGGAAGCTGCGGCTCATATATCATAATCTTCTGCGCCTGGATTACGACAATGTCCGCACCAGGAGCGTGGGGTTCGTGGGCGCGGCGGAGAACGTCCGCGAAAAGCGGCCGGAGGAGCTGTTCGCAGAGCTTTATGAGAAGCAAAACGGCCAGCCCATGTCGGAGATTCAAACGGAATTCGTCAAAAACGTTCTGAACGCGATCAGGGAGGGAGAGCAATGAGACCAACAAAACTTACCATGTCCGCCTTCGGTCCTTATGCCGGTAAGGTGGAGCTGGATCTTGAAAAGCTGGGGACGCGCGGGCTCTATCTCATCACCGGGGACACCGGTGCCGGGAAGACCACCGTATTTGACGCCATCACCTTCGCCCTCTACGGCGCGGCCAGCGGCGAAAACCGGGAGGCCGGGATGCTCCGGTCGAAATACGCCGACCCCGGGGTGGAGACATACGTGGAGCTGACCTTTGCCTACCGGGGCAGGACGTACAGGGTCCTGCGCAACCCGGAGTATATGCGCCCTAAAAATCGGGGCACCGGACTTACGAAGGAGAACGCCGACGTGACCCTCTGGCTCCCGGACGGCCGGGTTCTGACGAGAAAGGATGGGGCGGACGGGGAGATTCAAGGCATCCTGGGCATTGACCGGAATCAATTCATGAAAATCGCCATGATCGCCCAGGGAGATTTCCAGAAGCTCCTGACGGCGGAGACAAAAGAACGGATGGCTATATTCCGGCAGCTCTTTGGTACGGAGATCTACTATACGCTTCAGGACCGGCTCAAGACCGAGGCGGGCAAGGCGGAGAATATGTGCAAGGAGCACGGAAGGAGCATTCAGGACGAGGAACGGAAGATCCAGTGGCCCGAGGACGACCCACTGATCGTCGACGTCCGCAAGGCGCGAAGCGGGGAGCTGCCGGTGGCGCAGGTGCTGGAGCTGCTCAAAAGACTCGCCGAGCAGGACGGGATGGCCCATGAAGAGCTGAAGCAGCAGCTGGAGACAACGGAGAGCCGACGCACGGAGGTCACCCGCCGTCTGGAGCAGCTGAGCGCTCGGGAGACCATGGAGGAGAAGCTTAAAGAGAACACCGCAAAGCTGAATGCGGCCAGGGAAGAGCTTCGTGCGCGTGAGGCGGAGGCGCAGGAGAAGCAGAAACAAGCCCCGAGAGCGGAGGAGCTGACCCGCGCCGTCGCCGCGCTGGAGGAGCGGCTTTCCGATTACCAGGCGCTCACGACCCAGCGGGACGAAATTGCCGCGCTGGAGAAAAAAGTAGGCGATGACGAAATCGCCGCCAGGAAGGCGCAAGCCGATGCTGACGAAAAAAAGGACTCGCTTTTTGCTCTGAAGAAGGAATTGGACGGTCTTGCCAACGCCGGAGAAAATCTGGAACGGCTGAAAGGGGCTCTGGACGGCGCCCGGAAGCTGGACAAGAATTTAAAGACTGTAAGCGATGAGCTCAGAAAGCTCAATAAGCTCCGCGTGGATCTGAAAGCGGCGCAGGCCTCTCTTGTTGGGCTTCTCGATAAGCATAAAGCCGCCAAGGAAAAATATGACGGCAGCCACGAGCGGTTTTTACTCGAGCAGGCGGGGATCCTGGCCGAGACGCTGGAGGACGGGAAGCCCTGCCCGGTCTGCGGCTCCGCGGAGCACCCGCATCCGGCTGAAAAATCCGCCGAGGCGCCCTCAAAGGAGGAGCTGGACGAGCTCAGAGCGACGGCGGAGGACCTTCGCGAGAAGGCCAATGACGCCAGCATGAGATGCAGCGACCTGAAATTCCAGGCTGAGGAAAAGCAAAAAAGTCTTGAGAACACGCTTTCGGAGCTCCTGCCGGGGACGGCCCTGGAGGACGCCCCCGATGCCGTTAAAAAGCGCCGCGAGGAGCTTGCGGCAGAGATTCTGGCGAAAACCGGGGAAATCGACGGGGAGACAAAGTGCGTCAAGCGCAGGGACGAGCTCAAAGAGACGATTCCGGCCATGGAGAAAGAGCTTGAGGAGCTTCAAAAGCAATTGACCGCGGCCAATCAGCAGCTCACCGGCGGTCGGGCAACGCTGGAGACCAAGCGCGCGCATGCCGACGAGTTGGCCGGAAAGCTGGAATACGACAGCGAGGAATTGGCCCGCAAAGCTATAGAGGCGGCCACAAGCGAGCGCGATGCCATCAGGAAGGCCATTAAGGACGCCGAGGAGGCTCTTAAGGCTGCCAGCGATACCGTCAAGAGCCTTGAGGGCGAGGAAAGCACCCTCAAAAAGCAGCTCGAGGAGGCGCCCACGTATGTCCGGGCGGACGAGGAGGCCCGAAAGACCGAGCTGGATGCCAAAGAGGCCGACCTGGACGCGCGCGTTTCGGAGGTGAATGTCAGAATAGTTACAAATAAAGATATTCTGGACAGGATCAAGGCGCGCTCCACCGAGCTGGACGCCGCGGAGAAGCGCCTCGCGTGGCTGAGGCCCCTGGCGGACACCGCCAACGGGTCCTTGAGCGGCAAGGATAAGCTGATGCTGGAGACCTACGTCCAGACCACGTACTTTGACCGCATCATCGCCCGGGCCAATACACGCTTCATGGCCATGTCCGGCAGCCAGTATGAGCTGAAGCGCCGGGAGGTGCCCGCCAATCAGCGCAGCCAGAGCGGCCTGGACCTCGACGTCATCGACCACTACAACGGCACGGAACGGGACGTGAAGACGCTGTCCGGCGGCGAGTCGTTTATCGCCTCCCTCTCTCTGGCGCTGGGGCTGTCCGACGAGATCCAGTCCTCCTCCGGCGGGGTGAAGCTGGACACCATGTTCGTGGACGAGGGTTTCGGGACCCTGGACGCGAATATCTTGAACGAGGTCATGCGGGCCCTTCTGCGCCTCACCGAGGGGGACCGCCTTGTGGGCATTATCTCCCACGTGGCGGACTTCAAGGACAAGATCGACAAGCAGATCCGCGTCACCAAATCCCGCTCCGGCGGCAGCAGAGCGGAGATCGTGGTATAAAACCGCACAAAACAGCGATGCAGAAAAAACTTTTTTGAGAGGAGAGACCCACATGGCGGAAATCAAGACTGTACGAGGCATCATCTCCTGCGCTATGGCTAAGGAGGACACCCGGGTCGTGGTGGATGACGCCTTCTCCATCGTCATCCCCAAGGGAATGAAATATTCCACAGATCCAAATGAAATCGGGGAGGGCAAGCTCCTTACAGCCTTTGTGCCGAATTTGGCGGATGGGCAGGACGGAGACGATTATGATATGCAGTATGGCATATCCCAAAAGAGATTCAGCATTATTGCCCATTTCAACCGGTTCAACGACCCCGTTGACTTTTCCGACGAGGGGAACAGGAAAGTCGTAGAAAACGCGGTATTGGAGGCAACGAAGCAGGCCCTCAGTCTTACAGGGGACGACGGGTGCGGCGCGTTCCTCATAAAAAGCGATCCCGGTGCGATCGTTGCCGCGGCAGACGGCGGAGTTATGGGAAACGCGGGCTTCCATATCGCTTTGCCCATTGGTACATATATGGGCCTATATCACATCGCGGACGAGTCCGGTTTTGTGCTCTCCCTGGCAGGCCGTGACGAGTGCAGGAGAACCGCGAAGAAATGGTTTGGGGGCATCGAGGGCATCGGCACGGATGACGCGGAAAGCTCCGCGTCCGAGGACAAGCCCTTGCTTGTTTCCGATTTGAGCTACAGCGAGGGCCTGACGGCACAGGTGGGCGCCTTTCGCCTCCCTGTCCCCGATGGAACGGTGTGCGCCAACGCCGGCGGCTCCGGAAAGCCCATCCCCGCGAAATACAGGGGCTCAGCGGAATTTATATGCGTCCCGGCGTCGTACTCCCGGGGGTTTGGCGGCTACGAGGACGCGTCCTTCTCCATCGTGATGGGCAAGCCAAACCTCATCGACGGCATCCCGTCGGATTGGAGCGGCGTTGACGTCCAAGCCGTTGGCGCGGAGCTTATGGAGCATTTTGAGGAGACGACAGCCGCGCGGCCTATGAAAAAGCCCTTTGAGATGGTGGAGCTGCGCCGGGGCTTTATGAGTTGCTGCTGCCTTTTGTCCGGGGAGGACAAGGGGGAGGGCTCCTGGCGGTCCTATAAATTCGTCGTCGTGACGGGCACGGTGGGCGTGGCCGGAAATGTCTATTTCAACCAGCAGGCACCCGAGGCGGCCATGGAGAAGGCGGTGAAGGACTGGCTTGGTAAAATCACACCCTCCAACAGTGCGCTCGCGGTGGAAAAACGGATGCGCAAGGAGCGGCTCGGCCCCTACGGCGCCGACAACGGGAAGATGGATGCCATTACCATGGCGCG
>CANQZF010000055.1 GCA_947628265.1 uncultured Oscillospiraceae bacterium | reverse complement strand
AAGCATGGACGCGGTGACCCGTCCGTTGGCCTTTCGCAGCATTTCCCGCATAAGCTCACCTCCTAATTCAACGTGTGGATGGCGGAATAAATCTGCGCGTCCACATTCTCAAGGCCCTTTTGAAGCGCCTCCTCCGACAAATATTTTTGCTCGTCAGGAAGCCTGAACGGGTCCTTTGCCAGATCCGAGAAGAAGGTCTGGGTTGGTGTCCAGATCTGCGCCACGGCCCTGGTGCTGGGCATCACCGCGATGCGCCCGGCGTCCAGATCGGCGTTGATGGTCTTCGAAAGTCCCCCCACCTTGGCGGCCACGTCGTCCCTGGCGGGGGCGATGCCCAAAAGCTCGTTGCGGCGGGAGATCATTTCAAAGCTCGTGGCGAAATCCACGAAGGCCAGGGCCGCGTTGGGGGCCTTGGTGTAGGCGCTGATGGCGTAGCCGTTGATGCCACCCATCATGACGCTGTCCACTGTCTCGCCGTTCCTGTCCTCCAGGTCCCCGCTCATTGGGAGCTTGGGGATGTCCGCCGCCACAAGGTTCTCCTCCGCCTTGGCGTAGGCGGCGGTCTCACTGAGGCCCTCCGCGCGCATATACTCCTTGGCCAGCTCGTCTATGAAGAGGGTGTAGACGTCCGGGGTGGTCATGGTGGCGAAGTACGTGCCGTTTGCCAGCATACTGTAAGCGTTCACCGTCACGGTGTCGTCGATGCAGTCCTGGTTCATGGCGGAGGCAAGCTGGCGGAGGACCCAGGCCCCCTTTTTTGCGTCCCCCGCGGAAAAGCCGATGTCCGTGGTGTCCGTGCCACCCTCCCCGAAGACATAGCCGCCGTAGGAAAAGAGGAAACCCGAGGAGAAATAGGGATCAAAGAGGGACTTCATGTAGCCGAATTTGGCCCCGTTGCTCTCCTCCCGGAGCTTTTTAGAGTAGGCGTAGAGCTCCGTCCAATATTCGGTCATGTCCGGGACGCCGTTTTTGTCCCTGTCCCACTCTGCCTGCCAGTTTTCCGGCAGCAGGTCCTTTCGGTAATAGAGGAGCGGCCCCTGGATATTGACGGGCACGCCAAAGACGTACTCCTCCCCGTCGTATTCCACGGTGTAGGCGTCCCAGGCCTCCTCGGAGATTTGCTCATAGCAGTCAAGCTCCTCCACGGGCAGGGGCTGGATGTGCTTGCCGTCGGTGTATTTCATCAGCGCGTCGTTAGCCTGATAGAGTACATCTGGGCCGTAGCCGTAGGGGCCGTCCTGCTCCAAGTCCGTGTACTGGTCCATGTTGGCGTCCACCGCCACGATGCCGTATTCGGCGTAGGCGGCGTTGAAGGCGTCCAGGAGCTCCTGAAAATAGCCCTTCTCCTTGGCGGTGTCGTTCTCCAAAATCCGCAGGGTCACGTTCCGCTCCAACTCCCCGGTGAATTTTGTCTGCCCCTGGGCGTCGTCCCGCGCAAGGCTCATAACGCCCATGGAGGTAAGCAGGATCGCCAAAATGAGAATATGGGCCGTGAGGACCATAATATTTCGCGTCATTTTATCCCATCCTTTCTATGGTGTGGGTAAAGGACTCACCATCTATTTTGAGGCGGAGGTCTCCCCGCTCCAAGATAAACACATTCCCCTTGGCGTAGAGCTTTATTCTGGGGACGCGGAGGGCCGGTTCCTCTCTCTTGAGCCTCGTGAGGCTCTGGATGAGTCTCCAAATCTCTCCGCGCTCCTCCGCCTTTTCCCAATCCATGGTGCGGCGGCAGTCCGGGTCATAGCCCCCGGGAAGGGCGATCTCCGTGCCGTAGTAGATCGAGGGAGCCCCCACAAAGAGGTACAGAACCGCCAGGGCGCTTTGGAGCTTCGCCCGGTCCTCTCCTACCTCGGTGAAAAAGCGGTGGGTGTCGTGGCTGTCCAAAAGGTTCAGCATCATGTTGTTGACGGTATCGGTATTGCGCATGAGGAGGGCGTTCAGCCTGTCCGCAAAGCCGGAGGCGTTCAGGGCCCCGAAGGCGAAGAAATCCAGACACGCCTTGGTGAAGGCGTAATTCATCACCGCGTCATATTGGTCGCCGCGAAGGTAGCTTACTGCGTTGTGCCAGTTTTCGCCGATGATCACGCACTCCGGGTCGGCCGCCTTCACGGCACTTCGGAATTTTCGCCAGAACTCGTGGGATACCTCGTCGGAGACGTCCAGCCGCCACCCGTCGATGTGGTATTCACGAATCCAATATACCGCCACGCCGATGAGGTAGTCCTGCGCCTCCGGGTCGGAGGTGTTCCACTTGGGCATATAGTCGCAGGAGGAGAAGCATTCGTAATTGACCCGCTTTCTGTCCACCCGGTCCCCGTGAATGATAAACCAGTTGAAATACCGGGAGCTTTTCCCGTTTTTCAGCACGTCCTGGAACTGGGCGCACCGCTCGCTTACGTGGTTGAAGACCGCGTCCAGAACCACCCGGATGCCCCGCCTGTGGGCCCCGTCCACCAGAGCGGCGAAGTCCTCCCTGGAGCCAAAGCACGCATCCACCGCGTAATAGTCCTGGATGTCGTACTTGTGGTTGCTGACGGACTTGAAGATGGGAGTCAGGTAGAGGGCGTTGATCCCCAGCTCCTGTAAGTACGGGAGCTTTTCCGATATTCCCCGGAGGTCACCTCCGGCAAAGCTCTTCGGGGTGGGCAGTTGCCCCCAGGGCAAGTTGATATAGGATTGGTCCTTGTCCCGGTCGCCCTTAAAAAAGCGGTCAACGAAGATCTGATAAAAGCAGGCGCTGCCCATCCAGGAGACGGGCCGGTGGATGTCGCAGGGGTTGAGGTAGGCGATCTGAAAGGCGTTATAGTAGGCCTTTTTAAAATCGTACCCCTCGGTAAGGCCGTCCTCGGAGTAGTAGTACCGCCTCCCGCCCGCCGAAAGCTCAAAAACATAGACGAGCCTGAGATCCCTGGGTTTGAGCTCCACGGCGTAGTAGTTATAAAGCCTGTCCCGGTAGGCAAGCTCCATCTCCCGTCGCTGCCGCGTCCTCCAAAAGTCGTATTTTCCCCCGTAGATGACGGTGACCTTGGGGGTATCGCTCCTCGCGGTGCGCAGCCGCAGGCTGTAGGTCTCACTGTCCAGGGCATAGCCGTATTGCGTTTCCGGCATGTGATAAAGGGCCTCTTCCAGCATTTCCAAACCTTTCTTATTTCTCCGTTGACAAAACGGGGAAATCTATTATAATATTCTCATTATGGATAAAAAAGTTACAATACAGGACGTAGCCGACGCCGCCGGCGTGAGCAAGACCACCGTCTCCTTCATCCTCAACGGGAGGGACGATTTGCGCATCAGCGAGCAGACCAAGAAGAAGGTCTGGCAGGTCATCAATATGCTGAACTACCGGCCCAATCTCTACGCCAAAAACCTGCGCGGCACAAAAGTGAATAAGGTCGTGGGGCTCTTTATGGGCCCGGGGCTTTCGGAGCTTGAGAAAATGAGCTTTTTCGGCTTTTTTGACCTGACGGCAAAGCTCCTTCTGGAGTCCGGGCAGCGCGCCCAGCTGATTCTGGCTATCGACAGGTACGACGACGTGGACGCCATCGTGGCGAAAAATCTGCCGAAGGCCGATTTTCTCTCCCTGGCCGGGTGCAACTACATCCCCGTGATCGCCGGGGACTGCCGGATCGACGACCCCATCTTCTATGAGGTGAACCCGGACTACGCCTCCCTGAGGGCCCAGGCGGACGCAGCGCTCCCGAAGGGGTACGTCTATGTCTGCACGCGCCCCAGGGATGGGGCGCTCTGCCGGGAGCTCACCGACACGTTCCAGAACGTCCGATTTGCGGAGACCTTTGCCGATTTGCGGGAGCTTGCCAGACAAAGCGCCTTTGTCACCGAGCCCTTCCTTCAGAAGCTCATAACGGGGGTATGCGCGGAGATCTTCTGCCCGGAGGGGCTTTTGGAGCGGCAAATCCGGCGAATTCTCTCCTGCGTGGAGCTGGCCGTCAGCCGGGAAGCCCAAGAACAGCACCGCTATCTTATCTCGTGAAAAGTCTAACTTGTATACGCCCTCGGACGGCCATGTGCCGTCCGAGGGCTTTTTTCTTACGCTTTATAGATGTTGATGGTCTTGGAGGCCAGATCGAAGGTGATTCGGTAGGTCCCCGGGGTGGAGCAGGTCAGGTTATTGCCGCTCTCGGGCCTGAAGAGGGCGTTTACGTTATCCTCGCCGTCAGCGCCCAGGTTGGACACGCCCACCCATTCTCCGTCGTTGCCGGTGGTGGTGTTGATCATGAGCCCCGCCTGCCAGGTGGCGCCGTCCGCTACCATGTCCTCGGTGATGGTCATGGTGATCTCGTAGACGCCGTCATTGTCGGTGAGCTTATACTCGTCGGAGGGGAGGTTCGTGGCTGGGTCAATGATGTTCCAGGAGTCCACGAAGCTGCCCTTGATGTGGACGGTATCCTCCTGTCCCGCCGGGGTGATCTCAATGACCTTGGCGTAGGCGTTGAAGGTGATGTTGTAGACTCCGGCCTTCTGGACTTTCAGGTTGTAATTGGAGTTCTCGGGGCTGGCGGCGGTAAAGCTCTCGTCCCCGCGGTAGAATTTGTAGTTGTAGGCGGCCAGCTTGCCCTCGGAGGCGGCGCCCTTCTCAAAGGACTGGATGATGAACTCCGCCCCCTCGGTGAGGGTCACATCCCGGAGCTCGTAGAGATCGCCGCCCAGGGCGGTGAACTTGTAATCCGGGTCGTAGTATGTGTCGTTCCAGCTGTGGCCGTCAAAATTCCCGTCGATGTAGAAGTCGCACTCGGCCATGGGCTCCTCACTGTCCAATGTGGCGGTGAGGACCTTCGTCGTCTCGTTGTAGGTGAAGGTGTAGGTGCCGGACTTGGAGACTACGATGTTGCCGGAGCCGGTGAACAGGGCGCGGCTTGCGTCGTCCAGGTTCTCAAACCGGATGTACTCGGAGCCCACAGAGGAGGCCCCGTCCTCGGTGACGAGGCTGGTGAACATGAACTCCTCGCCCTCCTTGAGGTAGACGGTGAGGGTGTGGGTGTCGCCGATCTTAGCAAAGCCCGTGGCGTCGTTGTAGAGGTCCGCCCACAATGTGATGCCCGCGCCCTTGATGTAGTAGTTGGTGGTCACGCCGGAGAGCTCCGCCGCGTCTCCGTTGCGGACCCAGGTGATCTTGTCGAAGTCGTTGAGGTTATATATCTCCTTGCTCGCCTCGGTGTAGCTGGGGTCGTTCACGTTATAGTAGTCGTCGCCGGGGTGGGTATAGAGGGTCAGGGTGTAGTTGCCGTCCGCAGCGACCTTGATGTTCTGGCCCTTGGCGGCTGTCTCCCCCACGCCGCCCGCGCCGGAGAACACCGCGTTTCCGGCATCGTCCTTGATGGTGTCCAGATACCCAAAGCCCCGTTTGTTGTGCCACTCCGAGTCGATGGCGAACTGGAACTCGTCCCCGGCGTAGAGGTCCAGGGTGATGGAATAGGTGTTATCGCCCGTCTTTGTCAAAAGGTGCGCGTCCGTGATGACCTTCCCCCAGTTGGAGGAGAGCAGCAGGTCGCCCTTGCCGGAGCCCACAATGGCCCAGGAGCGGGTGTCCTCCTTATACGCCGAGAAGCCCGCGAAGACCTTGGTGTTCTCGGTGATGGGTTTCGTGAAATCAAAGGCCACGCTCATGGAGGGCGTCGCGAACCAGCCCACGAAGGTCTGCCCCTCTTTTTCGGGCGTCCACTGCGAGGCGGTGCCGTTTTCTGCGACCTCTTCGGTCTTGAGGACCGTCTCACCGTCCATGTACTCCACAGTGAATTTCGTTTCTTTCGTCGTGTCCCCACAGCCGGAGAGCGCCGAAGCTATGATCGCGCAGATAAGAAGCAGGACAAGCCATTTCACCTTTTTCATGAATCTTTCCTCCAATCTATAAATTGTTGCTAAATCGATTTAGCAACCCCAGTATAAAACGAATTTCGCATAATGTCAATGCGGTTTGTAGAACAAAGCGCTTTTTTGTTAAATGTGACAATAACGAATGGTGAAAATTGACATTCTGACCAACATGTATTGATTAACCGAAAACCGCCCCGTGCTGACCTGGCAGTACGGGGCGGCTTCGTATAGGATAAAAGTTTTTTCAGTTGTTCCCTTCCTGGGCATCCTCGATTATGATGTCCAGCATCTGCCTCGGTGTCACCACAAATGGCTTTACCGGGAAGTGACGCAGATTTCCTGTGACGAGATAGGCATCCTCTAACTTACGCTCCTCCATGGCCACCTCGTAGAACACCTTGTCCTTGGTGTCGGGCAGATCCCATGTCAGAGTCTCCGCGTCCACGAAAACGCCGCGCTCTGTCATGTCGGCGATGACGTCCTAAATGATTTCCTCTGTCAGGTGGAATTTGGCCGTGCCAGGACATTGCGGTATTCTGCCACGATCTCCTCATTTAATACGGGGACGATCACACCGTCAAAGACAAGCTCCAACAAACTGCCGGGAACGGACCGCCACCGCAGCATGGCGGAGACGATGACGTTGGTATCCAGGACAGCGTAATATTTCACCGCGCACCCTCCCTGCGGGCGGCGTCAATCTCAGCGTTGATCTCCTCCAGCGTCATTTCAGCGTTCCCATACTTCTCGGCTATCCTGCTGGCCTCCCTCATGGCCCGGAGGCCAAGGCTCTCCGCCTTTTCCCTCTTTAAATTCCGCCCACACACCCTGCGCACAAAACTTGCCAATCTGCGAGAGCGTTCGCCTCGCACCGAGAGGTCGAGAGTTCGAGTCTCTTCAGGTCCACCACCACAAGAAACCGCCCTTTTTGGGGCGGTTTTTTCTTTTCTGGTGGGGTGCGGCCTTTGACGTGGGGGAGGGGCCCTGACGGGCACCGCGCAGACCCTCGCCCTCAGAAAGCTTTGGCCGGCGCAGTTTGGGGTTGCGAAAAGGGGGCGGCGGGGGTATAGTAGAGGCAAAAGGGGGCGGGGATATGGAACATATCATCAAAAACGGTTTGTTGACGGTGGCGGTCTCGGAGCGCGGGGCGGAGCTGCGGTCTATTCGGGACGCCGGGGGCACGGAGTACCTCTGGCAGGGGGACCCCCGGTACTGGCCGGACCGGGCCCTCAACCTCTTCCCCTTCGTGGCCAGGCTCACGGAGGGCAAATACAGCCTGGACGGGGAGATCTACGAGCTGCCCATCCACGGCTTCGCCCCCTACAGCGATTTTCGGGCCACGGAAAACACCGGGACCCGGCTGACCCTGGAGCTTCGGGACTCCCCCGAGACGCTGAAAATGTACCCACGCCGGTTTTGCTTCCGGGTGGTCTACGCCCTTGCCGGGGACACCCTGACCGTCGCCTATGAGGTGGAAAACCGGGACGTGCGGCCCCTCCGCTTCGGCCTGGGCGGGCACCCGGGCTTCAATGTGCCGCTCCGGGAGGGCCTTCGGTTCGAGGACTACCGCCTTCGCTTTTCCGCGCCCTGCCGGCCCATGCGCGTGGGTTTCACCCCCGACTGCTTCGTCAGCGGCCGGGACGCGCCCTACCCGCTGGAGGACGGACGGATCCTCCCCCTGTCCCACGGGCTCTTTGACGACGACGCCGTGGTCCTCCGGGATATGTGCCGGGAGGTGACGCTGGAGTCGGAGCTCGACGGCCGCAGCGTGACGGTGTCCTTCCCGCAGATGCCCTACCTCGGTATCTGGCACGCGCCAAGGACGGACGCGCCGTATGTCTGCATCGAGCCCTGGCTGTCCCTCCCGGCACACGCCGGGGAGCGCACGGTCTTTGAAAAACGCCCGGACCTTGCCAAGATCGGCCCGGGGGAGACCTACCGGAATATCTGGAGCGTCGCCATACGGTGAGGGGACGTTCTTTTGTTGACAAATTCCGGTGTTTTGGGTATACTTTTTATAAAGATTTGATTTTCGGACCGCGTATTCCGATCTTCCGGGGCGAAATAGCCCCCTTTCGGGTACAGAGGAGCTTTCCATGAAAAAGACAGCGATCACGGTATTGGCGGTTATCCTCGCGCTGGCGCTGGCGGGGTGCACGGTGGCGGAGCCGGACTACGCTTCCCTTGGCTGGGAGGAGGACTGGACGGCCCTGGGGGACATCCTGGCCGCCGAGGAGCCGGAGGGCTTTACGCTGGAGGAGCGGGTCAACAACCTGTCGGTCTACGGCTTTCGGTACGCCATCTGGTCGGCGGGGGAGGAGTACACCTATGTGAACGCCGCCGGCAAGGAGGCCAAATATTATGACGCCGAGATCTATCTCCTGGTCCAGGAGTGCGACACCGAGACGGCGGCCTTCAACATGCTCCTGGAGTGGGAGGCCCGGGAGCGGCTGAGCTACGAGTGCGGGGAGAACACAACGATAAGCCGGGGCGGGCGGGACTACACCGTGGTGCCCATCCTCGCGCCTTTAGAGGGCACGGTCCCCTACGAGCGGGGCCTTGTGGCGCTGACCGCCAAGGGCAAAAACGCCGTCAGCGCGGAGCTCCTCTGCCGGGAGGGGTACGTGTGCGACGCCGAAAAGATTTTGGAGGATTTTTTGGCGACGCTGCATTATAATGAGAATAAACAGTAAAAGGGCGGGTCAATGGGACCCGCCCTTAAAATTGCGTTGGACACCCATCCCCCGGGCCGCACCTTTTAAAAGCCCCTCCCTTTGGGAGGGGGCAGGGAGTGGGGGTGGCCGGATATACGGACCCACCCTGCCCATCGCTGCGCTCGGGCACCCCTCCCGGAGGGAGGGGCAATCTGGGCGGCGGACTGTACAGCGTTGATTGGGGAGATGCGGCGGTGGATGGGGGGACGGGCCGGCACGGTGTCCGGCCCCTACGGCGTTGTTCGGGGGTGGGTACATTGAAAAAGCCCCGCCCCTTTTATGAGCGTGCGAGGGTTAGCGCCCCTCCCGGAGGGAGGGGCAATATGGACGGGAGCCTCCCGGAGGGAGGGGCAATCTGGGCGGTGGACCCTACGGCGTTGTTCGGGGGTGCGGTAGTTAACGGAAAACGGGCGGGTCTTGTGACCCGCCCGATCGAGTTGTTCGGTTTTTACACGTTCTCCAGCGCCTGCTTGAGGTCCGCGATCAGGTCCTCCGGGTCCTCAAGGCCGCAGGAGAGGCGGATGAGGTCCGGGGTGATGCCGGCGGCCAGGAGCTCGTCGTCGTTCATCTGCCGGTGGGTGGCGCTGGCCGGGTGGAGGCAGCAGGTCCGGGCGTCGGCCACGTGGGTCTCGATGGCGGCGAGCTTTAAGTGCTTCATGAACTCCTCCGCCGCCCCGCGCCCGCCCCGAATGCCGAAGCTGACGACGCCGCAGGTGCCCGTGGGCATATATTTTTGGGCCAGGGCGTAGTGCCTGTCCCCCTCAAGCCCCGGGTAGGTGACGAAGCGCACCTTGGGGTGATTTTTCAGGAATTGCGCCACTTTCAGGGCGCTTTCGCAGTGGCGGGCCATGCGCACGTGCAGGCTCTCGAGGCCAAGGTTGAGGATAAAGGCGTTCTGGGGGGACTGGATGGAGCCGAAGTCCCGCATGAGCTGGGCGGTACACTTGGTGATG
>CANQZF010000054.1 GCA_947628265.1 uncultured Oscillospiraceae bacterium | reverse complement strand
GGGTCCGGGGGTCCGGGGAGGAGATGGTCCCCACCTGGTTGATGGGCGTGGGGACGCCGTAGTAGTCCACCCGCAGATGGTTGAGGACGGAGGGGTTGGCACGTCCGGCGCGGACGGTGGCGAACTGACTCTCCAGCGCCTCGATGGTCTTGTTCATCTTGTCAAGATACTCTTTGAAGGCAACGTCGTCGGTGTACATGATTTATCCTCCTTATATTTTGGTGTCAAATGATTATTTTACCACAGTCCCGATCTTCTCCCCCAGAATGGCCCGCTTGATGTTCTCCGGGTCCTTGAGGGCGAAGAGCAGCACGGGGATGTTGTTGTCCATGCTAAGGCTCGTAGCGGTGGAGTCCATGACGGCCAGGTGCTTTGCCAAAACGTCGTCGTAGGAGATGTGGTCGTACTTCACGGCCTCCGGGTCCTTTTTGGGGTCGGCGGAGTAGACGCCGTCCACGTTTTTCGCGAGGAGTATGACATCGGCGTTGATCTCCGCCGCCCGGAGAACAGCCGCCGTGTCCGTGGAGAAGTAGGGGCTGCCGGTGCCGCAGCCAAAGATGACGATGCGGCCCTTTTTAAGGTGCTTGTCGGCCTTCAGGCGGATGTAGGGCTCCGCGATGGAGCTCATCTGCACCGCCGTCTGGACCCGGACCTGGGCGCCCATGCTCTCCAGGACGTCCGCCACGGCAAGGCAGTTCATGACGGTGGCCAGCATTCCCATGTGGTCCGCGCGGGTGCGCTCCATGAGGCCCCCGCCGTCCTTGACGCCCCGCCAGAAGTTGCCGCCGCCGATGACGATGCCGATCTCCACGCCCATCTCCGAGCACTCCTTGACCACCCGGCAGACGCTCTCGATGACCTTAAAATCCAGTCCGAACCCCCGCTCCCCCGCCAGCGCCTCGCCGGAGAGCTTCAACAGCACCCGCTTATATTTCGGTGTCACAGTTTCCATAGGCTTATTTTCATCCTCCCCCACAATATTTTGCGGTACAGTTATTTTAAGTATAATATATATTCGCCAAAATTGGAATAGCATATTTTGAATTTTACAAAAAATTCGAAAATAAGGTGGGGGCGCGATAAACGGAGCGATTAATCAAAACGCGAAACCTTGCCGTAGGGGCCGATGACCACATCGGCCCGAACCTTCCGATACGAAATCACCTCCGGCAAACGCTGAAACTTAAAATTCCGCCGTAGGGGTCGCCGTCTCCGGCGACCCGTCCTTCGGGTCACATCTCAACACCAAATCAGCGCACTATCCCCCGAAAAGGTTTTCGTCGCACAAGTGTGCGGCGAATGATTTGATATGCGGCGAAGCCGCAAACCTTTTATCGGGACGGGCGTAGAAATTCGGGGGAATGGGCCGATGTGGTCATCGGCCCTTACGGCGTATAATACGGTCGGCGTAATAATCAAAGCAATTTATTTAATCGCAAAACCTTCCCGTAGGGGCCGCACATCTGGGCGGCCCGTCCCTCCGATACGCTTTTGTTTTCTGCTCAACGAAACCATCTCTAATCTTGCCGTAGGGGCCGATGACCTCATCGGCCCGTCCTTCGGGTCAAATCTCACCTCAAATCACCGCACCGTCCCCCGAAAACGGTTTTCGCCGCACAAGTGTGCGGCGAATGATTTGATATGCGGCGAAGCCGCAAACCTTTTATCGGGGCGAATGCGGAATACCGGAAAATTGGCGGCCCAGATGTGCCGCCCTTACGAAAACATTGCGCGTTGAATGGGGCCCGGATGAAAATCGAAGGGCGGGTCGCCGGGGACGGTGACCGAAGGGAATGCCCTTGGGTGCGACCCCTACGGCGTATAATTCAGGCGGCGCAATAACCGGAAATGTTTGTTTTAAACGCATAACGTCCCGTAGGGGCCGCACATCTGGGCGGCCCGTCCTTCGGGTCACATCTTACTCTAACAATAATCGCGCCATCCCCGAAAACGGTTTTCGCCGCACAAGTGTGCGGCGAATGATTTGATATGCGGCGCAGCCGCAAACCTTTTTTCGGGACGGGCGTGGAAATTCCGGGGGACGGGCCGGCACGGTGTCCGGCCCCTACGGGAGGCGTTGCGCGTTGATCAAGGTGCGGATATAAATTGAAAGTTTTTTAGTGAATAGTGAAGAGTGAAGAGTGAAGAAGTGGGACCGCCGTTGGCGGTCCCTGCCACCCTTTGCCATTCCTTCCATACATTTATTCTTTCCCTCCCAGCCCCGGGGAGGTATAATGGTTACGCCTTAAATGGGGCAAGGAGGAGTCAAAATGGACATACAGGCCATTGGAGCGCGGGCCTTTACGGTCTACATCCCCCGGGAGGAGCTGGAGCGGCGGCACCTGGACCCCGGGGAGATGACGGTGACCGAGGCCCGGAGGCTCATAAGCCCGCTCATCTCCGGCGACGGGCTGGGGGCGGTGCGGCTGGAGCTCTACCCGGGCCGCCACGAGGTGCTGATCTTCGTAAAACGCAGCCAGGGGGAGCCGGAGTTCTATTCCTTTCCCGATCTTGAGAGCCTGCTCCTGGCGGCGAGGGCTTGCCGGGACGAGCCGGCGGCGGACCTATTTTGGTACGACGGGGCTTACATACTGGCAGTGTGGAACGACGGCGCCCACGCCTCCGGCCTTTCGGAGTTCGGGGAGAGTCTGGACCTCCCCGGGGATTTTCTCCTGCATCTTCGGGAGCACGCCCGGGTCTTGCTGGAGGTGGACGCGGTGGAGGCGCTGAGAAAGACCTTTTTGCCATAAAAAATTGCCAAAATCCCCTTTTATTTTTTCCTTTCCTGTGATATAATCCCTTTGCGTGTGACGTGAAGGGAGGGAGAGCTATGCCCAAGGCGCGGGGGATCAAGCCCGTGGCCCAGAACAGAAAGGCCTATCACGACTATTTCATCGAGGAGAAGTATGAGGCCGGCATCGAGCTCTTCGGAACCGAGGTCAAGTCCGTCCGGGCCGGAACGGTGAATTTGAAGGACTCCTTCTGCACCGTGAAGGACGGGCAGCTCATGGCCCACGGCCTTCACATCTCTCCCTACGAGAAGGGGAACATCTTCAACCGGGACCCCATGCGCCCCAAGCGGCTTCTGATGCACCGGCGGGAGATCGCGAAGCTCCAGGCCCGCATCCAGCAGGACGGCCTGACGCTCGTGCCCCTGTCCCTCTACCTCAAGGACTCCCTTGTGAAGGTGGAGCTGGGGCTTGCCCGGGGCAAGAAGCTCTACGACAAGCGGGACGCCGCCGCGAGGCGCGACGCGGACCGGGAGATCGACCGCACCATGAAGGAAAAATTCAGATAAAAGGAGAGAACGATCATGGCTAATCCCATCGCGACTATTGAAATGGAGGACGGCAAGGTCATAAAGGCCGAGCTCTACCCCGACGTGGCCCCCATATCCGTGGCAAATTTCATCTCCCTGGCCGGGAGGGGCTTTTATAACGGCCTCATCTTCCACCGGGTCATAAAGGACTTTATGATCCAGGGCGGCTGCCCCAAGGGAAACGGCACCGGCGGCCCCGGCTACTGCATCAAGGGCGAGTTTGCCGCCAACGGCGTCAATAACCCCATTAAGCACGAGCGCGGCGTCCTCTCCATGGCCCGCACCAGCATTCCCGACTCCGCCGGGAGCCAGTTCTTCATCGTCCACGCCGATTCCCCCCACCTGGACGGCCAGTACGCCGCCTTTGGCAAGGTCACGGAGGGCATGGACGTGGTGGACGAGATCGCCAATGTCCGGGTGGACTACAACGACAAGCCCCGCAAGCCCCAGGTCATGAAGTCCGTGACGGTGGAGACCTTCGGCGTGGACTACGGCGAGCCCCAGAAGGTGTAAACCATGAAAATTGCCATCATCACCGGCGCGTCCTCGGGTCTCGGGAAGGAATACGCCCTCCAGCTTTCGGAGAATTTCCCGGAGGTGGAGGCGGTCTGGCTTGTGGCCCGGAGAAAGGCGCTTTTGGACGAGCTTGCCGCGAAGCTCACCCTCCCCAGCGTCTGCGTGCCGCTGGATCTCACCTCCGATACCGACCTTGGCATCCTCTCCCGGAAGCTGGAGGAGGAGCAGCCGGAGGTCCAGGTGCTGGTCAACTGCGCCGGGTGCGGGTATCTGGCCAACGTGGCGGAGACGGACCCGGAGCTTCTTGCCCGGATGTGCGACCTCAACATGAGGGCCATGACCTTAGTGACCCGGATCGCGCTCCCCTATATGCCGGAGGGCGGCCACATCGTGAACGTAAGCTCCATCGCCTCTTTCTGCCCCAACGCCAGAATGACGGTGTACAGCTCCACCAAGGCGTACGTGTCCAGCTTCTCCCTGGGCCTTCGCGAGGAGCTGCGGGACCGGAAGATCTCCGTCACCGCCGTCTGCTCCGGCCCCATGGACACGGAGTTTTTGGACGTGGGCGAAATTCGCGGCAACTCCAAGATGTTCAAGACCCTCCCCTACTGCGACCCCAAAAAAGTCGCCTCCGGCAGCTATAAAGCCGCCAAAGCCGACAAGGCCTTCCACACCCCCCGCGCCTTCTTCAAACTCTACCGCTTCATCGCCAAAGTCACCCCCAGCACTATTGTAGTAAAATTAGCAAAAACCTAACCCGCGAACAAGCGCAGCGATGTTCGCGTTAAATCTTCTACCTTTTTTCAGCGTCGCAGACTTTCTCCGCCGCAGCGGAGAAATAAATTCAAATTAAATTTCCGGCGGCATGTACGTCGGAAATTTACCCTCTTAGGTTTGCGGAGTGTGCGGCCCCTCCGGGGCCGTGCGCGCAGCAAACCGGCAATCCCCTTTTTTTGAAATGGCCTCCGGCCATTTCAAAAAACATGGGGGCGTACCGGTTTCGACGGGGACGCGGAAATCTGAATAGCGGGCGGATGCGCCTGACATCCATAAAACGGGCATCTTATAAATTAAAGAACAACGATTACGCTGTTCCTGCCGCTGCTTAAGCAGTGACCGTTCCACCCCGGAGGTCCACGGCCGGGGATGGGGCGTCGATGAGTGGAGAACGTGCGCGCGGTAAGCTTTGCCCGCGCCATGCATCATGAAGCTACCAAAGCCACAGCGCGTGACGGCTTGCCTGTGACCGAGGGAAACGGCTGACGCCAAAATAACCGTCTGCGCCCGGAGAAGTTCAGACGGATGTGTTTTCGGACGCGGGTTCAACTCCCGCCGCCTCCACCAAAAATCGGCAATTCTCTTAAGAGGATTGCCGATTTTTACTTCTTCACTATTCACTTTTCACTCTTCACTAATTTGTAGGGCCGATTTTTGGAGGTAAAAAGTAATAGTGAAGAGTGAAAAGGTATTTTTCCCATCACTCTTCACTAAACAACTTAACTCAATGGATAGAACGTCGCCTCTACGTCCATCATGTCATCGGGGATGTCGCCGATGTTCCAGCCGATGACGGCGCTCTCAATGTATTGGAACCCGATACGTTGAAACCCATTTAAAATGTGTCCCCCTGCCTCATGGGCAGAAAACCGGTCAAAGGCTTGGGAGGGCGGGGAAATCAAGGGGGAACCGTCAGGGGCCGTGACGCCTCCGCCCTCGCCTTCCCTCAGACGGACGGCAAGACCACGAAGACCACGACGTGCCTGGAGAACGACTGGCGCTCCTTCTCCCGCGTCATGGACATCCTGGGCGGCGCAAAGACCACCTAGCGCAGCAGGATCTATACCTCCGCCAAGGACGAGACCATCGACGCCGCCGCATTAAATATCAACGGCTATATCGAAAAAAATCCGGGAAAAAGCCCGAAGAAACTCCCGAAGAACCGTCCTCCGAGGCCGTTTCCCAATAACTGGTATATTTTTTACTATATTTTTTACTATAGAAGTTGATATTTTCTGATATTTTCTGCCCCGCCGCCCCCGCTCCACAAACAAAAGAAAAGCCCGAAAACCCCTGATTTCCCAGGTGTTTTCGGGCTTTTCCCTTTTGGCAGCGGGAGAAGGATTCGAACCCTCACATACGGAGTCAGAGTCCGCTGTGCTACCTTTACACAATCCCGCTAAACGCAAGGGCTATTATAACGAGTTTAGGCGGGGTTGTCAAGAAGTTTTTTGATTTTTACTGGATTTTTTCCTATCCCCCGAAGACCTCGGCGGCGATGCGGGCGGACTCCTGGGCGTCGCGGGCGTAGTAGTCCGCGCCCACCAGGGCCGCGTACTCCGGGGTCAGGACGGCCCCGCCCACCATGATCTTGCACGCCGCGCCGGCCTCATGCAGGAGCTTTATGGTGTCCGCCATGGCCTTCACCGTGGTGGTCATGAGGGCGGAGAGGCCCACAAGCCGGATATGCTCCCGCAGCGTCGTCTCCACAATGAGCTCCGGCGGCACGTCCCGGCCCAGATCCAGGATCTCGTAGCCGTAGTTGGAGAGGAGCATCTTCACGATGTTCTTGCCGATGTCGTGGATGTCCCCCTTGACGGTAGCCAGGAGGATCTTCCCCTTGCTGGCAACTTCCCCGGACTTGGCCCCGTCCCGGATGACGTCAAAGCCCAGCTTCACCGTCTCGGCGCTGGCCATGAGCTGGGGAAGGAAGAACTCCCCCCGCTCGAATTTGTCCCCGGCGGCGTTGATGGCGGGGATCAGGAGCCCGTTTATCACCTCCATGGGCCCCCTTTCCCGCAGGGCCGCCCGGACCGCGTCCTCGATGAGGAGCTTCCTGCCGGAGAGGACGATTTGCGTTATGTCAATCTGTCCGGCGGGCTCGTTAGAGGGGGCAGGGTCTGTGGGGAGGTTTACATAACTTTCAATAAACCTCCGGGCGTTGCCGTCCTCCCCGGACAGCACCCGCCAGGCGGCCACGGCGTCCATGTACCGCCGGGACATGGGGTTCAAAATGGGCATGGTGAGGCCCTTGGCGAAAGCGGCGGAGAGGAAGGCGGCGTTGATGACCTCCCGGGCGGGCAGACCGAAAGAGATATTGCTGACGCCCAGGACCGTTTTGACGCCCAGATTTCTTGTCACCAGCTCCACAGCCTCCAGAGTCTCCACCGCCAGGGCCTGGTTTGTGGAGACGGTGAGGGTCAGGCAGTCGATGAGCACGTCCTCCCGGGGGATGCCGTACTCCCCCGCCCTTTTGATGATCTTTTCCGCGATTTTCAGGCGCTCTTCGGCCTTGTCCGGGATGCCGTTTTCGTCCAGCGTCAGCCCCACCACCGCCGCGCCGTACTTTTTGGCGATGGGCAGGATGGCGGAAAGGCTCTCCTCCTTGCCGTTTACGGAGTTGATGACAGGCTTGCCGCTGTAGACCCTACAGGCGGCGTCCAGGGCCTCCGGGTCGGAGCTGTCGATCTGGAGGGGCAGGGGCGTCACGGCCTGGAGGGAGGTGACGAGACGCCGGAGGGTGGCGGGCTCGTCGATCTCGGGAAGACCGGCGTTGACGTCCAGAAGGTCCGCCCCGGCCTCCTCCTGGGAGATGGCCTCGTTGAGGATGTAGTCGAAGCTCCCGCTGCGGAGAGCCGCTTTGATTTTCTTTTTCCCCGTGGGGTTGATGCGCTCGCCGATGACGGCGATGGAGTTATCGAGGCACACAAGCCGCTGGGAGCTGGTGAGGACGGTACGGCGGGGAATTTCGCGCTCCACGGGTCTCCGGGCGTCCATCTCCCGGCGCAAAAGCCGTATGTGCTCCGGAGTGGTGCCGCAGCAGCCGCCGGCGACGGTGACGCCCATGTCCAGCATCCGGCCAACGCTTCTGGCAAATTCCTCCGGCGTCACGTGGTAGACCGTCTCCCCGGAGCTTCCGTCGGGCAGTCCCGCGTTGGGCTGGACGATAACGGGGACGGTGGCCCAGCGCAAAACCTCGGCAATAAAGGGCTCCGTCTCCTCCGGCCCCAGGGAGCAGTTGATCCCCACGGCATCGGCCCCGAGAGCGGAGAGCGTCGCCGCCGCCACGGCAGGACTGGTGCCCAAAAACGTCCGCCCGTCGGCCATAAAGGTCATAGTGACGTAGGCGGGCAGGTCCGAGTTCTCCTTCACCGCCAAAAGCGCCGCCTTGGCCTCCAAAAGGTCCGACATCGTCTCGATGATCACAAGGTCCGCCCCGGCCTTGACCCCGGCACGCACCACCTCCCGAAAGATAGAGTACGCCTCGTCAAAGCTCATCGTCCCCATGGGGGCCAGGAGCGCGCCAATGGGGCCAATGTCCAGAGCCGCCTTTTTAGCGCCGGCCTCCCGGACTAAGCGTATCCCGGCGGAGACCACTTTCTCAACTGTCCCGGCGTCCCCCAGCTTTTTGGAGTTGGCGCCGAAGGTGTTGGCGGTGATGACGTCCGCCCCGGCCTCCACGTAAGCTTTGTGGACATCCCGGACGATTTCGGGCTCGGTTAAATTTAAAAGCTCCGGCAGGGCCCCGGCCTTGAGGCCCCTTTTCTGGAGCTCCGTGCCCATGCCGCCGTCAAAAAGCGTAAACTCACCCATTGCAGCCGTAGCCCTCCTTTCGAAATTCGCAGTTTTCCCGGTTCTCGCAGGTCTCGCAGCTGGAGCCGCCGCGCCGGACGCCCAGCCCCTCCGGGTAGAGGCCGATGAGAGCGGAGACGCTCTTTTTGGGGAGCATCAACATGGAGTCCGTCAGCGTGATGCCCAGCCGCGTCCCCGCGTCAAGGACGCCCAAAATCTCCGGCTGCTGCTCTAAGGGGAAGTCCCCGTAGCCGGGACTGTAGCGGTAGGAGGTCACAAGCCCCCTTCGCCGCGCTGTCTCCACGATCTCCCCCTCGCACCGGTCCGACACCGCCTCGATGAGGGCGGTACAGGCGGCGTTGAAGATGACCTCCGCCGTGGCGGAGCGCTGACTTAATCTCATCATGGCCCGCTCCACCTCAAAGCCCAGGGTGGCGGCCATGACAGCCACGGAGCTTGCCCCGGCGAGGTGCTTTTTGATGTCCTCCCCCAAAAGCGTCACCCCGGTACCCGCAAGGGCGGGGCTTGGGGAGGTCGTATCCAGAGGGAAGATTTGAAAGCAGTACCTGGGCCGCGCACTCTCCAGGCACTTTTCAGAAATTTCGTCGATGAGCGCCATGAGCTCCGGCGTCAGCGCCTGTCCCCGGTGGCCGAGATACCGCAAGACCTCGGATTTGTCGATCTTGTACTCAAAATCCGGCATGGCGGAGGGCCTCCATCTCAAATTTCGCCACCTCGGGCTTATTCATGGTATAGATGTGGATGCCGCTGACGGCGCCGGACTGGGCGAGCTCCACCATCTGCCTGGCGGCGTACTCCATCCCGGCTTTTAAGAGGGAATCCGGGTCGTTTTCGTACTTATAGCACATCCGCACCACCGCCGAGGGGAGACTGGCGCCGCACATGAAGACCATGCGGGTGATCTGCTTTTTCCCCATGATGGGCATGATCCCGGCGTCCACCGGGACGGTAATGCCCCGGGCCCGGGCCTTGTCGATGAAGCGGTAAAAGGCGGCGTTATCAAAAAAGAGCTGACTCAGGAAAAACTCCGCTCCGGCGTCCTGCTTCTCCTTTAAGTGGTCAAGGTCCGCCTCAAAGTCGTCGCACTCCACGTGGCCCTCGGGGTAGCACCCACC
>CANQZF010000053.1 GCA_947628265.1 uncultured Oscillospiraceae bacterium | reverse complement strand
GCCTTGACATGATCGCCGTCCCCGGGGACACCACGGCGGAGACGGTCTCCGCCATCATCGCGGACGAGGCCGCCATCGGCATGATCAACCAGAAGACCACCGCCGTCCGGCTCATCCCCGTGCCGGGGAAGACCGTGGGGGACACCGTGGACTTCGGCGGCCTTCTGGGCTCCGCCCCCGTGATGCCCGTAAACCCATCGAGCCCCAAGGTCTTCATCGACCGTGGCGGCCGCATCCCCGCCCCCATCAACAGCCTGAAAAATTGAATTTGACAGTCCGAGGTGGAAACCGTGAAAAAGCTCGTATCGATTTTCCTGATTATCTGTCTTCTTGCGTCCCTGGCCGCCTGCGGTGGAGAAGGTCTTGGGGAAGGTCCCGGAGCCGTCTCGCCCCCAACGGACGGGCCCACGGAGCCTGACGGGCCCTCCGACACACCCCCGGAGGATGGGCCCGATGAGCCTACGGAGCCTGTTTTTCCCTTCCCGGGGGATGAGGAGCTTCTCCTGGCCTGGGACGCCGGATTTGTCCCGGCGGAGCTCTGGGAGGACGCGGAGGACGTCATCCCCCTTGCGGACCTGTGCGGGATGGTGGACACTATCGTGTCCGGCGCGGACAGTACCGCCGAACCGGCGTTTGCCGCCGCCATGGGAGCGGCCTCGACCTTCACGGGAGAAGCGGATCGGTGCCTCGCGGCCATCGTATTTTATTACGCCGCCCGGGCGCTGGAGCTTCCGGAGGTGACCTGCTTCTCCCTGAGGACACGCTCCGACTGCTATCGCACCCACGGCATGGAGCTTAACAACGTCATCGGCACGAAATGCTGGGATGAAATGGACATTTCCTGGGACGATCCCGGCTTTGAGGGTGTCTTCCCCCTGGCCGGTGAGGGTGGGGACTCCTGCGATGGCCACTGGGACGACATACGGGCCGCGGCGTACTTCGCCCTCCTCAACCGCAGCACCTACGACGGGCGGCTGCTCTTTGACTACGACCCGGCGGAGAACACCATGCACATGGACAGGCCCGTCACGAAAAAGGACGCCATCCGCGCCGCCGCCAGGTTTTATAAGATGTGCCACGCCGGGGAGCTCTTCTCCCAAAGCATGCGGGATGTGAACGGCGCCTCCGTCCACAAGACGCCCATCGGCGAGTACGACACCGCAGAACTCATCGAAAGCCTCACCGTGGGTATCCACTTCTCCCAGTGCCACACGGACTGGCTGGAGCTTGACCGGGGCGGCGTCTCCGGCTATGAAAGCTTCTACGATCTCATGGTGGGGGAGTGGGGCAACGTCATGGTCTCCCGGGACAATCTGAAGGGGATACTGCGGGCCTATCGCGAGGCCGGCTTTAACACCGTGCGCATGCCCGTCACGTGGCTCCATTACGTGGACGACGAGACGTATGAGATCGACCCGGGATTTCTGGACTATGTGGAGTATCTGGTCAACCTCATTTTGGATGAGGGGATGTACTGCATCATCAACAGCCACCGGGATTACGCCGCTTTAGACGCGGGGCTTGCCTACGTAGACGGGCGGTTTGTGGGCGATTGGATGGAGCCGCAATACACGGATGCCGTCAACGCCCGCTTTACGGCCATATGGCGGCAGGTGGCGGAGCGGTTCCGGGACTACGGGGACCACCTCATCCTTGAGGCCCTCAACGAGCCCATGGAGGTGGCGTACCCCGAGGAGGGGGCGGAGTATGACCTCCAGACCGCCCGGATAAACGAGCTTGACAAGCTCTTTGTGGATACCGTCCGGGCCACCGGCGGCAACAACGCCGTGAGGACCCTGATTGTGAGTACTCTATGGGGGTCCTTCTTCCTTGAGGGCCTCATCCCGCCGGAGGACGACCACCTCGCCGCCGCCTATCACATGTATTTCACAAATCACGGGGGGCTCGGGATATACGGCATCCCCGAGGACACGGTCTCGGTGGACGAAAACGGGAATTTCACCAGCTGGTCCCGGGACGATCCGGCCCTGCGGGCGTATGTGGAGAAGGTCTTCTCCCAGATGGAGGATTTCCGGCAGCGCACCGGCGTGCCGGTCTTTTTGGAGGAGACGGGAGTCTCTGCGGCGCTCTCCGAGGAGGACAACATTGAGATGATGACCTTCATCCTCTCCACGGCCAAGGCCCTCAGCATCCCGGCGATTTTGTGGGACAGCTATGTAGGCGACGAGACCGGTGAGGACGTGGGCCTCTATGTCCTGGGAAGGGACGAGTGGCGAACCCCGGCCCTCATAGACGCCGTCATGGATTGCGTCGGGGCTTGAGATCCATATATTTAAGACACTTAGTGAAGCAGTGAATTTAAATTCTGCGGCACACAAAAAGGTCCCTGCCTTTTGAGCAGGGACCTTCTCGTTTTTACGGGGCGATTTGCTTTTTTAGGCTTGCAAAATGCCGGGTTTTTTGATAGAATAAGATAATGCTTTAGTATGCGGTAATGTGCGTTAAAATCGCCTTTTTTGAGACTGTGAGAGGATTGAGAGATATGAATTCACTTGACGATATATGGTCCAGCGTCTTAGAGCTCATGGGCAAGGAGCTCACCGGCGTTGCCATCAACACCTGGTTTTCCGAGTGCCGCATCGCCGCTTTGAGTGAAAAGAGCGTCACTTTGATGGTGCCCTCGGACTTTAAACGGGGCGTCATCGAGGCCCGGTTCCTCCCCACGGTCAAAAGCGCCTTAGCGCAGATCTTCGCCTGTGAGATGGAGGTCTCCTTAGTGGGGGAGGAGGCGCTGGAGAACGGCGCTGACGGAAAGGGCGGCCTGCCGGACCCGGACGAGTACACCTTTGAAAAATTCGTGGTGGGCCCCTCCAACAAGTTCGCCCACGCCGCCTCTTTAGCTGTGGCGGAGGGGCAGACCCGGGACTACAACCCCCTTTTCATCTACGGGGAGTCGGGCCTTGGCAAGACCCACCTTCTCTACGCCATCCGGCACGAGGTGACCCGCCGCCACCCGGAGTATAAAATCGTCTTTGTCCGGGGCGGGGACTTTATGAACGAGCTCATCACCGCCATCCAGACCGGCAAAAATGTGGAATTCCGGGAAAAATACCGTGGGGCGGACCTCTTCCTCATCGACGACATCCAGATCGTAGCCGGCAAGACCTCCACCCAGGACGAGATGTTCCACACCTTCAACACCCTCTACGAGTCCCACAAGCAGATGGTCTTCACCTCCGACCGGCCGCCGTCCGAGATGCCCACCCTGGCCGACCGGTTGCGGACCCGCTTTGAGTCCGGGCTTCTGGCGGACATCCAGCCCCCGGATTTTGAGACCCGGGCCGCCATCGTCCGGAATAAGTCGGCGAAATTAGGGCTGGTGCTCCCCAACGACGTGGTCAACTACATCGCGGAGAACATGACCTCCAACGTCCGCCAGCTGGAGGGGGCGGTTTTGAAGATACGGGCCCAGAGGGACCTGATGGACGCGCCCATGACCGTCTCCACCATCTCCAAAATTTTAAAGGATATGTTCCGGGAGAAGACCTCCTACGTCCCCACGCCGGAGGACATCATCTCCGAGACAGCCAAATATTTCTCCCTCTCCCCCGAGGACGTGCGGGGCCAGCGCCGCACCCGCAACACCGCCATGGCCCGGCAGATCGCCATGTATGAGATCCGGGTCCTGACAAACCTCTCCCTCCAGGACATCGGCGACATCTTCGAGGGGCGGGACCACACAACGGTCCTGTCCTCCATCCAGAAGATAGAGAAGAACATCTCCTCGGACCCCGAGTTTTCCCAGATGGTCCGGGACATCACCTCCAACATCAACTCCCTGAAGTGAGGTTTTTCAACAGCCTGTCCCTTATTTTTTGTGAACTGCTGTTGAAAAAAATCCGGCCTGTGGAAAGAGCCGAAAAAAGGCCTTCCTTGTCCACAGCCTTCAAAATCCGAAAATTCCCGTCATTCCCGGGTTTATCCCGGTTTTCCACATATTTTTTCCCTACTACAGCAACTACTAAATATATTCTACTGTCTTTCTCTTTATTCCTATTTTTTTATGGGAGGAACGGATCATGAAATTTTCCTGCGAAAAAAACGAGCTGGCCGCCGCCGTGACTACGGCCTCCCGGGCCGCCGCCGCCAAGAGCGCCGTCCCCAGCTTGGAGGGGCTTCTCTTTGAGGCCGGCGCGGACCTGACGGTCTCCGGGTACGACCTGAAGACGGGCATACGCTCCACCATCAAGGCGGACGTGACGGAGCCGGGGAGCGTAGTCATCAACGCCAGGCTCATCGGCGACATCATCCGCAAGCTCCCTGACGACATCGTCTACATGAGCGTCAACGAGAAGTTCGGCATCAACATCCGCTGCGCCATGAGCGAGTTCAACCTCACCGGCCTCTCGGCGGAGGAGTATCCCGAGCTGCCGTATGTGGACTACCAGAACTCCGTCTACATGACGGAGAAGGACATGAAGGCCATGATTGGGGAGACGAACTTCGCCGTATCGGACAACGAGGCCCGTCCCATCCACACCGGCGCCCTCTTCGAGGTGGAAAACGACATCCTCACCGTGGTGGCGGTGGACGGCTTCCGGCTGGCCCTGCGGCGGGAGCGGGTGGCCAAGACCGAGGTGGAGAAGATCTCCTTCGTGGTCCCGGGCACGGCCCTCTCCGAGGTGGAGCGCATCGCGGAGGACAGCGACGAGCTCATCAAGATCACTCTTGGCAGCAAGCACGTGATGTTTTCCATCGGCGCCACGACCCTCATCTCCCGGAGGCTGGAGGGGGAGTTTTTGAACTACCGCAACTCCATCCCCCAGTCCAGCAAGTACAGCATCGAGGCGGACAGGCGGGACCTCATCAGCACCATCGAGCGGGTGTCCCTCATTATAAACGACAAATTCAAGAGTCCCGTGCGCTGCTGCTTTACGGAGAACCTTCTGAAGGTCTCCACCGCCACCACCTTAGGCCGCGCCAACGACGAGTGCCCGGTTTCCGGGGACGGGGAGGGGCTGGAGATCGGCTTTAACAACCGCTACATTCTGGAGGCCCTGCGGGCCGCCCCGGCGGACAGCGTGCGGCTCCAGCTTTCTACCGGCGTGGCCCCCTGCGTCATCGTCCCCACCGACGGCAGCCGCAGCTTCCTCTACATGATCCTTCCCGTGAGGCTGAGAGCCAATGAGGGTTAAGGTAAAGGCCCGGGTCGCCCGGCCGAAAATTGAGGAGATCCCCATCTCCACGGAGTTTATCAAGCTGGACGCTTTTTTGAAGTTCGCGAATGCCGTGGGGACCGGGGGAGAGGCCAAGGAGCGCGTTTTGGAGGGCCAGGTCCTGGTCAACGGCGAGACGTGCCTTCAGCGGGGCAAAAAGCTGCGCCCCGGGGACACGGTGGCGTTGGGCGGACTCCTTTACAAGGTCACGGCGGAGTAGGGTATGTTTATCGACACCATCCGCCTCCAGGGCTTTCGCAACTATTTAGAGTCGGAGGCCCAATTTGCCCCCGGCATCAACGTCATCGCCGGCCGCAACGCCCAGGGGAAGACGAACCTTTTGGAGGCCATCTACGTCCTCTCCGCCGGCCGGAGCTTCCGGGCAAGGTCCGATAAGGAGCTCATGGGCTTCGACGCCCAGGAGACCCGGATCACCGCCTCCGGCGAGGCCGACGGCCGGGAGCAGAGGCTGGAGCTGACGCTCCGGCGGGGACGCCGGCGGGAGATGACCGTAAACGGCGTCAAAAAAAAGACCTCCCTGGACTTTGCCGGGGTCTTCGCCGCCGTCCTGTTCTGCCCCGACGATTTGGAACTCATCCGGGGCTCCGCGTCCCTCCGGCGGCGGCTCATGGACGAGAGCATCAGCCAGCTGCGGCCCCGGTACGCCGCCGCGCTTGCCCAGTTCAACAAAGCCTACGAGGGGAAGACAAGAATTCTCCGGGACTGGGAGGAAAACCCCTCCCTCCTGCCGCTTTTAGACGACTACAACCAGCGCCTTTGCGAGCTGGGGGCGGAGCTCATCCACTATAGGGCCGCGTTTCTCGAGCGCCTGGGCCCCGAGAGCGCCAAGATCCACGGGGAGTTTTCCGGCGGGGAGAAGCTGGAGCTCAAATATACCACCGTCAAAACCGTGACGGACCCCTTAGCCCCGGCCTCCGTCATCCTGCCGCAGCTCATGGAGCACCAGCGGACCCACCGGGAGGCGGAGCTGGCGTCCCGGCTGTGCCTCTCCGGGGCTCACAAGGACGACATCGAGATAAGTATCAACGGCTCCCCCGCCAAGGCTTACGCCTCCCAGGGCCAGACCAGGACGGCGGCCCTCAGCGTGAAGCTGGCGGAGCTGGAGCTCCACAAGAGCGCCCGGGGGGAGTACCCGCTTTTACTGCTGGACGACGTGCTCTCGGAGCTGGACGCCTACCGCCAGGACTTTGTTCTCAACCGGGTGGGGGGCGGACAGGTCTTCATCACCTGCTGTGAGGACGAGAAGGTGGCCAAACGCACCGGCGGGCGGGTCCTCACCGTGGAGAACGGGAGGATAAGCTAGTGTATCTCCATCTTGGACAGGACAGCGTGGTCCGGGAGCGGACCGTCATCGGCATCTTCGATTTGGACAACACCACGAGCTCAAAAATCACAAGAGATTTCCTGAACCGGGCCCAGCGGGAGGGCCGCGTCACCTACGTCTCCGAGGAGCTTCCCAAGGCCTTCGTGGTCACGGAGGACCGGGGAAAAACCGGGGTGTGGCTGACGCAGCTGGGCTCCCAGACCCTCTTTCGCAGGGCGGCTGACGAGGATTTTATCTGATATTGAACGGGAGGAACAAGTAAATGGCGAAAACAAAATTCGTGCCTGTGGAGAAAATCTGGCAGGACAGAAGGCGTATCCTTGGCATCCCCATGACCTTTACGAAATACAGCCTCAGCGAGGACCGGCTTTTCCTGGAGAAGGGATTTTTGACCATCAAGACCGACGAGGTCCTGCTCTACCGAATCCGGGACATCGACCTCAACATGCGGCTGGGCCAGCGAATCTTCGGCGTGGGGACCATCCATATCTACTCCTCCGACACCTCCGCCCCCACGCTGGAGCTCAAAAATGTCAAGGACCCCAGGGCCGTCAGCGAGCTCATCCACCAGTCGGTGGAGAAAGCCAAGGACAAGCGGCGCATGCGGCCCATGGAGGTTCTCCACGGCAACCCCTTCGACGACCCGGACGCGGACTCCGACTTCGACCCCGACGACATCGAAACCTGACTGGCTCGAAAGCCCCTTTGGGGCTTTCGATGCCAAGGGGATACGTGCGGAAGACCCGCCGTGAATTCTGCGGAATTCACGTCGAATCTTCCTGCTGTTGCCCTGCGCGCGCCGCAAGCGGCACACTTGGGCGACAAAAGGTAATTTTTGCGACGTACATGCCGCCGCAAAAATTATTGAAATAGAGTTTTTTGACAAACTGAGGACAGGCAAAAAATGTCTGTCCTGGATAGAAGTGCGCATTTTTCTTAGGATTGGAGAGCATTTTCTTATGGAAGAACTCAATGAGGCCACGGGCATAACCGGCAAGATCACCGAGGAGTACGACGCCAGCCAGATCCAGGTGCTGGAGGGGCTGGAGGCCGTCCGAAAACGCCCAGGCATGTATATAGGGTCCACCAGCTCATCAGGGCTACACCACCTGGTCTACGAGATCGTGGACAACTCCATCGACGAGGCCCTGGCCGGCTACTGCGACCACATCAAGGTCACGATAAACCCCGGGAACACCGTCACCGTGGTGGACAACGGGCGCGGCATCCCCGTGGACATCCAGCAGCAGACGGGCAAGAGCGCCCTGGAGGTGGTCTTCACCGTCCTCCACGCCGGCGGCAAATTCGGCGGCGGGGGGTATAAGGTCTCCGGGGGCCTCCACGGCGTGGGCGCCTCCGTGGTCAACGCCCTTTCGGAGTGGCTGGTGGTCCAGGTCCACAAGGACGGGAAAATCTACGAGATGAAATTCTCCCGGGGCGACATCACAGAGCCCATCACCGTGGTGGGGGAGACGGACCGCACCGGCACCACCGTCACCTTCAAGCCGGACCCGGAGATGTTCGACGACACGGTCTACGACTACGAGATCCTCCACAAGCGTATGCAGGAGCAGGCGTTTTTGAATGCCGGCCTTCGCATCCGCATCGAGGATATGCGGGGCGAGGAGCCGGTCTTCGACGATATGCACTACGAGGGCGGCATCCGGGAGTTCGTGGAATATTTAAACCAGCACAAGACCCCCCTCACCCAGGACGTGGTCTACATGTCCGGCGGCAAGGAGGACTCCATCGCCGAGATCGCCTTCCAGTATAACGACGGCTACAACGAGATGCTGGTCTCCTTCGCCAACAACATCCACACCCCCGAGGGCGGTATGCACGAGACGGGCTTCAAGACGGCCCTGACCCGGGTGCTCAACGCCTACGCCACAAAAATCGGGCAATTAAAGGGCGACGACAAGCTCTCCGGCGAGGACTGCCGGGAGGGCCTCACCGCCGTTATCTCCGTGAAGCTGACAAACGCCCAGTTCGAGGGCCAGACCAAGGCGAAGCTGGGCAACGCCGACATCCGCTCCCTGGTGGACGCAATCGTCTCCGAGCAGCTGGAGATTTATTTAGAAGAGAACCCGGCCTTCGGGAAGATGGTCATCGAAAAGGCCCTCACCGCCAACCGGGCCCGGGAGGCCGCCAAGAAGGCCCGGGAGTCCGTGCGGCGCAAGACGGGCTTAGAGTCCGGCCAGATGCCCGATAAGCTCCAGGACTGCAACGAGCGGGACCCCTCCCTTTGCGAAATATACATCGTGGAGGGCGACTCCGCCGCCGGCTCGGCCATCCAGGGCCGGGACTCCCGTTTCCAGGCGATCTTAGCCATGTGGGGCAAGATGCTCAACGTCGAGAAGGCCCGGGCGGACAAAATTTACGGCAACGACAAGCTCTACCCCCT
The DNA here is from genome assembly GCA_947628265.1 of uncultured Oscillospiraceae bacterium. GTDB lineage: Bacteria > Bacillota > Clostridia > Oscillospirales > Oscillospiraceae > RUG626. Next base: position 640 of record CANQZF010000053.1, on the reverse strand, counting down.
CATCGTGGCCCTGGGCGCCGGGATCGGGGAGGAGTTCAACATCGACAAGCTCCGCTACCACAAGATCATCATCATGGCCGATGCCGATGTGGACGGCGCGCACATCAGGACCCTACTGCTTACGTTCTTCTTCCGCTATATGCGGCCACTCATTGAAAACGGCTATGTCTACTCCGCCGTACCGCCGCTTTACAAGCTGACCCGGGGAAAGACCCAGCGGGTGGCCTACTCCGACCCGGAGCGGGACGCCATCAGCGCCGAGATGCGCGCCGACAACCCCAATGCCAAGGTGGACATAAGCCGCTATAAGGGCCTTGGCGAGATGGACCCCCACGAGCTGTGGGAGACCACCATGGACCCGGAAAAGCGCACTCTCCGGCGCATCACCTTAGACGACGCCGTGGCTGCGGACCAGATCTTCACCGTCCTTATGGGCGAAGAGGTGGAACCCAGAAAGGCCTGGATCGAGGAAAACGCGAAATACGCGGTGAACTTGGATTATTAAAAAACTGGCCTTGTAGGGGCCGGACACTGTGCCGGCCCGTTCGTAGGATTTTAGAGTATTACGAGGTTTAAGTATGGCACATAACAGAGACTACAAGCCCGAGGACATCCTGTTCCCGGACCAGGTCATCACCCA
>CANQZF010000052.1 GCA_947628265.1 uncultured Oscillospiraceae bacterium | reverse complement strand
GGCGCTTTTGGACATGGCCTCCAGCGCCGCCCGCTCCTCCTCCGTCAGCGCCTCCCCCCGGGCGGCCACGCGGGAGAGGTAATTGAGGTAGTCCCCGGTCTTTGCCAGAAACGCCGCCGTGTGCTCCAGCTCGATGTTCCCGTAGGGCAGGGAGGAGATGGCCTGGCTGGCGGCGGCGCAGTGGGCGTACCCCTCGGCGCAGACGGCGTTGACCATGGAGGGGCTGGCGGCGCACAGCGTCTTTTGGAGGGACGTGTCCAGGGAGCTCACCGCCGCCGTGAGCTCCGAAAAGGCGTGGTCGTAGCCCACCGCCAGGGCCCGCGAAAGGCTGTCCCGCTCCCGGTTGGCCCGGTAGAGGAACACGCCCATGACCATGAGGGCCGCCAGGGAGTAGATGATGATGAGCCTTCCGGCTTTTTTCGTAAGAACCATAAAAAACACCCCTTTGTCCTTAAAATAGGCGGCAAAGGGGCGTTTTACTCTATGAAATTTTAAGAAAAATCACGAAATTTTTTCAATGGCCAGTTTTACCCGCCTTAAAGTCTCGTCCTTGCCCAAGATCCGGGCGATCTCCACCGCTCCCCCGGGGGTGACGGCCTTTCCCGCGATGGCGATACGCAGGGGCCACATGATCTTGGCGTTTTTGACGCCCTCCCGCTCGGCGGCGTTGGTCAAAAGCTCCAAAAGGTGCTCGTCGTCCCAGGGCTCCAGCGCCTCCAGCTCCGGCAGGAGCTTTTGAAGCGTCTCCAGGGAGCCGGGGATGTCGGTTTTGGACTTCTTGTGGACGAAGAGCTCCGGCGAGTAGTCCGGGAGGGCGTCGAAAAAGTCCACCTTTTCGGGGATCTCCGATAAAACCTCCGTCCGCTGCTGCAAGAGCGCCGCGATGGCGCGGACGTCAACGGCGGGATTTTGGACGGATTTGCGGATCCACGGCTCCGCCACCCGGGCGAAGTCCTCCGGCGGCATGGCCCGCAGGTACTCGGCGTTAAAGTATTTGAGCTTATTTATGTCAAAGACCGCCGGGGACTTGGAGACGCCGTGGAGGTCGAAGACCTCCGCAAGCTCGGAGAGGGTATATATCTCCCGCTCCCCGCCGGGGGACCAGCCCAGAAGCGCCACGTAGTTCACCACCGCCGGGGTGAGGTAGCCCTGGGCGATGAGGTCCTCATAGCTGGGGTCGCCGTGGCGCTTGGACATCTTCCGGGCCGCGCCCGTCTCGCTGTCCGTCACCATGACGGAGGAGCAGTGGACGTAGGTGGGGACCTCCCAGCCGAAGGCCTCATAGAGCAGGTTATATTTGGGGGCGGAGCTTAAGTACTCCGCGCCCCGGACCACGTGGGTGATACCCATCATGTGGTCGTCGATGACGTTGGCGAAGTTGTAGGTGGGTAGGCCGTCGGATTTGAGGAGGATCTGGTCCTCCAGCTCCTTATTCTCCACGGTGATGTCGCCGTAGACGGCGTCGTGGAAGGTGGTGGAACCGACCCTCGGCATCTTTTGCCGGATGACGTAGCTCTCCCCGGCCTGGGCCCGGGCGTCCGCCTCCTCCCGGGTGAGGCTCCGGCAGGGGTCGTCGCCACGGTCAAAGTTCCCGGAGTCCTCCTCGGACTCCGACTTTTCACAGAAGCACCGGTAGGCGTGGCCCCGCTCGATGAGGAGCTCGGCGTACTCCTTATAGAAGCCCCGGCGCTCCGTCTGGATATACGGCCCCACGGGGCCCCCCACGTCCGGCCCCTCGTCGTGGGTGAGGCCGCACTCATTGAGGGTCTTATAGATGACGTCCACGGCCCCCTCCACCAGTCTGCCCTGGTCGGTGTCCTCGATGCGCAGGATGAATTTTCCCCCGGAATGGCGGGCGATGAGCCAGGTATAGAGGGCGGTGCGCAGGTTGCCCACGTGCATATACCCCGTGGGGCTGGGGGCAAAGCGCGTGCGCACCCCGGTGTTTTTCGGAATTCGTGCCTCCATCTCGGAGAGCCATTTCATGTCGGCCATGGGATACCTCCATAGTTTTTCTTATGGAGATACTATAGACTATATTTGGTGGAAATTCAAGATGGAATGTGATATAATAGGTACATTAGGACAGCGTTGGAACGAAAAAGGTAAGTTACGCAGCCCGGGCCGCCGCCCAAATTGCCCCTCCCTCCGGGAGGGGTGCCCGAGCGTAGCGATGGGCAGGGTGGGTCCGTATATCCACCCACCTACCCCCACCCCCTGCCCCCTCCCAGAGGGAGGGGCATTTAAAAAGGAGCGGCTTCGCCGCAATTTTATTTGCCCCTCCCCCGTCCACCTCACTCCCCACGAAAGGAGGTCCTGCCAAAATGGAGATCCTCATCTCCCTCTCCCGCTATATTCTTCCCGCGCTTGGGGCGGTCATCGTTTTCCGCTGCGCCGTGTCTATGCTCTCCGGCAGGGCCGACAGCGAGGTCTGGGGGACGCTGACGCTCCCGGGCGGGAGGCGAGAGGAGCTTCGCAACTGGGAAAATATCGTGGGGCGGTCCGGGGCGTCCGACGTGGTGTTGGACGGGAAATCCGTCTCCGGGACCCACGGGGCCCTTATCCGGGACGCCGGGGGAAACTGGACGGTCCACGACCTGCACTCCAAGAAGGGCGTGAAGGTCCGGGGGAAGGCCGTCTCCGGCCCCACCGCCATCCGCACCGGGGACACGGTGACCTTCGGGGGCGTGACGACCGTCTTTACTGCCGCCACCGCCAGCGACCAGCGGGAGCGGGCCAAGTCCCGCCGTAGACCCGGGGCCAGAGTAAGCCCCAGCCTCACTTTGATGCTTTTGACCCTCTTCACGGCCCTCCTGGGGCTTTCCTACTGCGCCTCGGACTGGGAGGACCTTAATAACGCCGTGCCCATGGCGTTTCTCATCCTCATCGGCCTTATGTGGGCGGTGTACGCCGTGACCCGGAGCCTCCGTCGCACCGGGTTCGAGCTGGAGACCCTGGCCTTTTTCCTGACGAGCGTGGGGTTTGGCGTCTGCGCGTCCTCCGCGCCGGGGGAGATCGTCAAGGAGCTTGTGTGCCTGGCCGCCGGGGTGGTGCTCTATTTCCTCATCGGCGTCTCCCTCCGGGACCTGGCGCTTGTGAAGAAGCTCCGCTTCCCCATGGCGGCGGCGGGGCTGGCGCTGCTGGCTTTCAACCTTTTGACCGCCGGGAGCATCTTCGGAGCCAAAAACTGGATACAGATCGGCGGCGTCACCTTCCAGCCCTCGGAGCTGGTGAAGATCTGCTTTGTCTTCTCCGGCGCGGCCACGCTGGACAGGCTCTTCGCCAAAAGGAACCTCTTGGGCTTCCTCCTCTTCTCCGCCGCCACGGTGGGGTGCCTCGCGGCCATGAGCGACTTTGGGACGGCGGCGGTCTTTTTTGTGTGCTACATCGTTATCGCCTTCATGCGCTCCGGGAGCTTCGCCACGGTGCTGCTGTCCCTGGGGGGCACGGGCTTTGCGGCCTTTATCGCCGTGACGGCCAGACCCTATATTCTCCAGCGCTTCGCCACCTGGGGCCACGCCTGGGACGCCCCCAACGCCGGGGGCTACCAGCAGACCCGGACCATGGCCGCCGCCGCCTCCGGGGGGCTCTTTGGCCTGGGTGCGGGGAAGGGGCGGCTCCACTATATCTTCGCCGCCGACACGGACATGGTCTTCGGCGTGGTGGCGGAGGAGCTGGGGCTCATCCTGGCGGTCCTCTGCGTGACAGCCCTCATCGTCGTGGCCCTCTTCGCCGTAAAGAGCGCCGGGGGCGCGCGCAGCTCCTTTTACGCCATCGCCGCCTGCGCCTCGGTGACGATTTTGCTGACCCAGCTCATTTTGAACGTCTTCGGCTCATTGGACATCCTGCCCTTCACCGGCGTCACCTTTCCCCTGGTGTCCCGGGGCGGGACGAGCCTTATCGCCACCTGGGGACTTCTGGCCTTTGTGAAGGCCGCCGACGCCCGGCAGAACGCCAGCTTCGCCATAAGGCTTCCAAAGAAGGAAAAGAAAAAATCGGGAGGTGAGGACGGGTGAGAAAGGTGCGAAACCGGGCCCTCAGCGTCATAGCCATCGCCCTTGTCTGCGCGGCGCTGACGGGATTTTTCCTCTTCCGGTACTTCACGCAAGGCGATAAGTGGGCGGGGTCCGTCTATAATTCCGACGCCTACGCCGGGGGCCGGCTCCGGGCCGGGACCGTCACGGACCGGGAGGGGGAGGTCCTCTATAAGGCCCAGGACGGGGAGGTCCGCTACGCCGCCGACGAGCTTACCCGCAGGGCGCTCCTCCACGTCATCGGGGACAGGGCCGGCAACATCGGCGCCGGCGCGGTGCTGCGCTTCGCCTCCCAGATCTCCGGCTACGACCCCATAAACGGCCTCTGGACCCCCGGGGGTGAGGGCGGGACCCTGGCCCTCTCCGTGGACGCCGGGGCCAGCCGCGCGGCGCTCAGCGCCATGGGAAACCGGAATGGGGCGGTGGTGGTCATAAACTACGTCACCGGGGAGCTTATTTGCGCCGTGTCCGCCCCCGGCTTTGACCCCGAAAACCCGCCGGAGAGGCCGGAGGACGCAAGCGGCGTCTATTTAAACCGGGGCATCTCCGCCACGTACACCCCGGGGTCGGTATTTAAGCTGGTGACCCTGACGGCGGCCATCGAGACTCTCCCGGACCTCTTTGACCGGGACTTCCACTGCGACGGCGCGCTTTATGTGGGCGGCGGCAGCGTCACCTGCCCCGACGCCCACGGGGACATGAAAATCGAGGACGCCATGGCCCTCTCCTGCAACTGCGTCTTTGGGGATCTGGCCCTGGAGCTGGGGGGCGAGACCATCCGGCAGTACGCCGAGCGCCTGGGCCTCACCGACAGCGTGGAGCTGGACGGCATCCTCTCCGCCCAGGGAAGCTTCGAGATCGCGCCGGAGGGGTCCCTGGACCTTGCCTGGTCCGGGGCGGGGCAATATGAGACGCTGGTCTGCCCCCTGGCCATGGCGCGCCTTGCCGCCGCCATCGCCCGGGGCGGCACCGCCCCGGAGCTTACAGAGCTCAAAACCGGCCGGGAGAGCCCCGGCACGCGCATCTTGCCGGAGGAGACGGCGGAAAGGCTGTCCTGCGTCATGGATTACTGCACCGCCAAGACCTACGGGGACCAGAACTTCCCCGGCCTCGACATCCGCGCCAAATCCGGCACCGCCGAAGTGGGCGACTCCCAGCCCCACGCCTGGTTCGTGGGCTTCAACGCCGACCCCGCCGCGCCTTACGCCTTTGCGGTGATTTTGGAGAACTCCGGCTCAGGAGCCGCAGAAGCGGGACCTGTGGCCAACGCGGTGCTGCAGGAGCTTGTGGGGGGAGGATAAAGACCCGCCCCCTCCCGGAGGGAGGGGCAAATGAGATTGCGGCGAAGCCGCTCCTTTTTGCCCTCCCCGCTTAGGCGGGGAGGGGCAGGGGTGAGGTGGGAGGCCGAAAGTTTTTGAGCGCTCAGATGAACGCACCTTCTCACCTCATCCGTCGCTAACGCGCCACCTTCCCCACCTAAGCGGGGAAGGCTAAAGATGTTGCGGCCCGTTGGGCCGCTGATTTGACCCCCACCCCCTGCCCCCTCCCGGAGGGAGGGGCAATCTGGGCGGCGGACTGTACAGCGTTTTTTGGCGGCACGGTGGTAATCGGGGGAGGGGCCGGCCAGTGCACCCAAGGGCATTCCCTTCGGTCACCGCCCACGGCTGACCGTCCCCCGCCTCCCGCCGCACCCACGAAAAACGCCGTAAGGGCCGCACACCGTGGCGGCCCGTCCCTCGAATTTCCCCACACGTCCCAATAAAAAGGTTTGCGGCTTCGCCGCACATTGAATAATTCGCCGCAAAATTTTGCGGCGAAAACCTTTTTTCGGGGATGGTGCGTTATTTGCACCGCAATATTGACCCACCGTGCATGGGCCGATGTGGTCATCGGCCCTTACGGCGAGTTATGGGGCGATGCGGTAAACGGAGGAGCGGGCCGGCACGGTGTCCGGCCCTTACAGCGAAATTGGATATTTTGCCGTTGATTGAAAATTGGACTATTATCCGGGACGGGTCGCCGAGACGGCGACCCCTACGGCTGATTTTTGGTTTTTGCGTTTACCGGGAGGCGTATGCGTATCGGAGGAGCGGTCGGCCGTAGGCGGCCGACCCTACGGGACATTGTGCCTTTAAATCAAATGGTCCGATTATTACGCCGTCTGAAATAAACACCGTAGGGGCCGCCTCTCTTGGCGGCCCGACCCCCGGATTTTCCCATACGTCCCAATAAAAAGGTTTGCGGCTTCGCCGCACATTGAATAATTCGCCGCAAAATTTTGCGGCGAAAACCTTTTTTCGGGGATGGCGCGTTAAATTGCACCGCAATATCGATCCATCGTGCACGGGCCGCCGTGGGCGGCGGCCCGTACGGCGAAATATGGGGATAGTTTCGTTGGGCGGGAGGCATATGGGAGCCGGAGGGACGGGCGGGTTTGGAACCCGCCCCTACGGTTTTATTTTAGGTTGTTGCGTTTGAATGGGAAAATCTATCAAATTTCTCGTAGGGGCGGGTCCCAGACCCGCCCGTCCCCTAATTCAATATTTTTTGCGTGGCTTTCCCGCACGTTCCCCTTGGCATTGAAAGGCCGCGAAGCGGCCTTTCAATGCCAGTCTAAGCCATTTCATTTTTCATTGCCTCGATGGGGTTATCCTTTTTGATGCCGGACATGGAGTAGAGCATGGAGGCGAAGACCACTAAAAAGACGCTTCCCACCGCCACGGCCACGGCGGACCAGGGGAGGTAGAAGCCGGTGTCCACGCCCTGCATCACCGAGCGGTAGATGAGGTACGTAACTCCGAAGGCCACGGGGACGCCGAAGAGCAGGGCCTTGGCCCCGTAGAGGAGGCACTCGTAGTTCATCATCCGGTTAAAGCCCCGGTTGGTCATGCCCACGGACCGGAGCATGGCGAACTCCCGGCGGCGCAGGAGGATGTTGGTGGTGATGGTGTTAAAGACGTTCAGCGCCGCGATGAGGGAGATGAGGGTGATGAAACCGTAGGACACCACCCGCACCAGGGTGACGACGCTCCTGTCCGTGGCGGTCTCCTCATAGAGGTCCCAGAAGTCCTGCTCCGACAGGGTAAGGCCGGCGGTCTGGGCGGCGGAGAGGATGTCGTCAAAGCCCCTCCGGTGGTCGGAGACGGTGAAGAACATCCGAACGTACTCGTAGGGGTTTTTACCCTCCTGCACCCGCCGCGCCTCCGAGAGGGGCAGGAGGGCGACGACGGTGATGCGGTCATCGTTGCCGTTGAGCCCCAGGGGGAGCTCATCGGTGACGCAGCCCACCTCGTAGGTTTTGGCGTAGGTCAGCTCCTCCATGGCGGCGTCCTGCTCCTCCGGGGACAGGTCCTCATAGCCCTCGCTGTCCCAGAGCTCCTCCAGGGCGTACTCGTCGGTAAAGCGCAGGGTGAGGCTCTCCAAATCGGACCGTATCATTTCAAAGCTCTCCATCCGCTCCGTGGCGGAGTTGAAGCCCCGGACCGTGGTCCGCAAAATGAGCTTGGGGGTATCGCCCAGATACTCATCCTCGGGGAGGCCCAGCCTTTGAAGGTACGCCCGGTAGGTGGACTCCTCCACTCCCAGGACGCGGATGGAGACGTAGACGGTCCCACCGGGCTGCGCGTTGTGGATCATGACCTCACGGGTCCTCTCCGGGATCAGCTCCACCGGGAAGTAGTGGCCGCCGGTGTTGAGGACCTCCACAAAGGCCGAGGCCCTGGTGACGCCGGGGGCGCGGGAGAGGGCCTCCAGGGCGGCGGAGAGGTCCCGGATGCCGTCCTCCGGGTCTTCACGGCTCCGGTTGTTGGCGTAGGAGATGTCGTAGTCGTAGTTTTCAAAGACCCCGGTGACCGCGTCCGTCAGGTACCGGCAGAAGGAGCTTGCCGAAATAAACAGCACCACGGACATGAAGAGGCTCACTACCGTGGCCCGGTAGCCCTTGCGGTTGCGCTTGAAGTGCTTCCCGGCGATGGCCCCCTCCAGCCCGAAGAGCTTGTAGGTGAGGGGCGAGGTCTTCACCTCTTTTGGCTTAATTTTCACGTCCCCCGCCTGGCGGATGGCGTCGATGGCGGAGACGCGGGTGGCCCGCCGGGAGGGGATCCAGGCGGAGATCAGCACCGTCACAAGGCCTATGACCGCCGCCGCGAGGACGGCCATGGGCGTCACATGTAGAGCAAAGACCGGCGTCCCCAGGGTGTCGCTGCCGGCGTCCATGATGAGGGCCGACAGGGACGAGCCCATAAAGCGGAAGGTCACGGCCATCCCCAAGATCCCGGACAGGACCCCCAGGGGGATGCCCACGGCGCTGACGGAGAGGGCCTCGGTGACCACCATGGAGCGAAGCTGCTTTTTCGTGGCCCCCAGGGACCTGAGAAGCCCGAATTCACGGGTCCTCTGGGCCACGGAGATGGAGAAGGCGTTGTAGATGAGGGACACGGACCCGAACATGATGAGGCCGATGAGGATGGCGGCCAGGGAGTAGAGCACGGTGTTGAAGGTCTCATACCGGGAGACGCCCAGGGCCATCAGGTAGTCCGTGTTGTCCTCGGAGAGATATTGGCCGGAGCCCTCCTGAGCGCCGGAGCCGCCCTCCGGGTCCTTCAGGCCGTGGTCCTCCTGAAAGGCGTAGACGTCCCTGGGGTCCTTCAAAAGGATGTAGCCGTTATAGAACATCCCGGCGTCGGTATCGTCCCACACGGTGATGCCCGCCAGGTCCGCGTAAGCGCCGGAGGTGAACCGGGTCCGCCGGAAAAACCCCACCACGGTGTAGGTGCGCGTTTCCCGGACCTCGATAGTCTCCCCCTTGTTGTGGAACTGGTGGAAACCCAGGTACTCCCCGTCCCGCACCCGCTCCCCCAGGGGGAGGGTGACGGCGCCGCCCAGCTCCACCTTCCAATCCCCCAGGGCGCCGGAGTCCAGCACGATCTCCCCGGAGTTCTCCGGGAAACGGCCCGCGGTGAGGGTGAGGGGCATCCGCTCCATAAAGGCGCTGTCCACGCCCATCACCACGGTGAGGTAGGGGTCCTCCCCGTCGGGGACCTCCGGGAAGTGGGCCCAGCTAAGCTGCGACCAGGTGGCGGAGTCCGTGCGCCCGTCCGCCTCCAGCTCCTCCCGGCCCTGAGTGTCCACGTTGTAGAAAGCCACATGCCATTTTCCGCTGGAGGCCAGCATGGACTCGGCCAAAAAGCGCTGGATGGAGACGGCGCTGACGGTGACGGCGGTGATCATAGCCGCCGAGAGGAGGATGCCGATGACGGTGACGACGGTGCGGACCTTGTTTTTGAAAAGAGATTTCCGGGTGACCTTTGAGAGAATGTTCATTTTCTCAACACCTCGTCCCGGATGATGCGCCCGTCCTCGATGGCCAGGACCCGGTCGGCCTGGAGGGCGATGTTCTCGTCGTGGGTGATGACGATGAGGGTCTGGTCATACTTGCGGTTGGAGTATTTGAGGAGGTCCACAATCTCCTGACTGGCCTTGGAGTCCAAATTTCCCGTGGGCTCGTCGGCCAGCACCACCGCCGGGGCGTTCA